>JAMOMO010000114.1 GCA_027067035.1 Desulfobulbaceae bacterium | reverse complement strand
CCGACTCCTGCCCAGCAGACACCGGTTCAGCCCGAGATTGCGTATCGGAGCATTGAGATACCCAAACTTCTCCACTATTGCTCCGACAACCGAGCTTCCCATGGGACCATTTGAGTTAATAACTACAAGTTTCATCGTTAGGTGTTGTTAACAGATGAGATGCTAGAGAGCTTTATTACTGTCAAGACCTTCAATGGCTGCCCGTCCCATGGCAAGTATTGCCTCTCTGGCACTCCCGCCTATATGGGGAGTGACAATAAAGTTTGGCAGTTCAAGTAACTCCTGATCCTGTGGAGGTTCCACGGAAAAGACATCAAAGGCAGCAGCTGCAAGCCGACCATCTTTCAGCATTTCTTTTACGGCACCCTCATCCACGAGACCACCCCGTGCGGCATTTATCAAAATGGCATCCCTCTTCATGAGTGAGAGACGGCCGGCCGTCAGAATATTACGGGTGGAATCATCCAGAGGGACATGCAGGGTCACGACATCTGACTGAGCCAGAAGTTCCTCGATGCTGACAGCTTGAACCCCATGTTCATTGTAGAAATCAGAGTAATCCAGAATATCATTTGCAAGAATCGGGCATCCGAAAGGTTTGAGCATCTGTACAAGATCTTTCCCGATATGGCCACATCCGATGATACCCACTGTCCGCCCGGAAAGGTAGCCGCCCATATGCTGTCGCCAGGTACCGGACAGAACCTCCCTGTTCGCAGCCATTACATGGCGCAGCAGCGCAATGGCAAAAGAAATAACCAGCTCAGACACCGAACGCCGGTTCACACCACCCTTCCATCCCAGCCTGACACCATGCTTCCGCATGGCATCCATGTCTATCATATCGAGGCCGACACCATATTTGCTGATAACCTCCAGATCGGAAAGCCGGGAGAGAACAGAGTCGTCTATCACCTCCAGCGCTGTAATTGCCTTGCTGTGACCACGAAGAAACTCAACCAGGACATCACCTTCAAGCTTTGCCCCTTCATCATTGAAGCTGACATTTTTATATCGCTGCAGCAGCTCTTCCCGTAATACTTCATTCAAGGAAAACGACCGGGAACAAACTGCGACTGTATCGGTAGTGTTCATCTATCAATTCACCAGTTAAGATTAATATTTCCATTTGTTGCAAGCACATTCACTGTCCCGGCAGCAGCTCCAGGCCGGACATCAACAACACCGCCGGCACCTTCCACCAGAGCAAGTCCTGCAGCAACATCCCACAACATGATTCCCTGTTCCGAATACGCTTCGGCAGATCCCTGTGCCACCTGAAGAAGTGATATTGAAGCAGCACCCAGCATCCTGGTCTTGCCGAAAGAACTCATCTTTTTCAGAAGATCGGCAGATTCATTTTCAGTAAATTGAAACCTGGATGGAATTCCAGTACAAAGAACGGCCTGAACAGGACTGGAGACTGCTGACACCTGAACGGGCCTGTCATCTACCACCGCGCCAAGATCTTTTCCGCCCCAGGCAAGTCCCCCCAGAGGATAGAGACCCAGCACGCCAAAAACAGGTGTGTTCTCCTTGTAAAGTGCAATGGACACAGCCGCCGGCCCCAGTCCTCTCACAAAATTGACAGTCCCGTCAAGGGGGTCGACTATGAATCTATAGTCAGACCTCCCGTTTCCGGCAATCTGGCCAAACTCCTCACTCAAAATCGGAAGCCCCACCGGTTCCAGAGCATTCAATATCTCTTTTTCCAGAGCCTCATCAGCTGCCGCCTTCATCTCACGGGGCACAGCCCGATCAAAACTGTGGCTCCTGAGCGCTTCCCGATGAGCATCACACAGCAGTCGGCAGGCAGAACGTACGGTCGTTCTCGTCAGATTCAATAATTCTTGAACATCATGCAAGCCGGATAATCCTCATCAGATAGGCCGTTACCAGATGATCAAGGATCATATGGGCATCTTCAGCAGGACCATACTCCTTGAAATCAGTGGGAACATGAATACCCGTATCAGCTATTTTTTTCATTTCGCCCCCATCAAATGCCGTCAGGGCAACGGTCTGGATACCGTTTTGGGCCGCATATTTAAAGGCATTGATTATGTTATCCGAATTTCCTGAAGCTGATATCCCGACCAGAACATCACCCGCTTTACTCTGAATCATCAGTTGCCGGACAAATATATCCTCATAGCCGAAATCGTTTCCAAGGGCAGTGAGTATGGAGACATTGTCGGTGAGACTCATGACCTGAAAAGGCTGTTCATACTCATTGCAGCCAAAAGAAAGGTCATTGGCAAAATGACTGGCGGTTGAAGCACTGCCGCCGTTCCCGATAAAATAGACGGTTTTTCCGGCAGCCCTTGCATCAAGCAGTATCTCAACAAACCGGGTAATCTCAGACGTGTCTATGGCGTCAAGAATTTTCTTCAGGTAATCAAAATAAGCCGTGGAAAAAGCACCAATATCCTGGGTGAACAGACGATCTAAGTTATTCATATTGTATCAGCTATTGTTGTGTTTTCTATTTATTCCGTTTTTGCATCCGGATCCGGAATGGCATATGTTTTTCGCCATTGCGGATCTGAATAGTATATCCGGTATACAAGTTTCATGGTTTGCAGCGCATCATCCGATGAACCACTGACCACCTTCAGATCTTCAATAATATACTGCACGAACAGTTTTATTTCCTCATCCCAGGAATAATCATGATTATAGCGGGTGAGCTGTTCTCTGGGATCACCGCAGTCATTATCGGGATCGGCATGGACAACGGTGAGAGTCTCCGCGCCATAGCTCTTTGACCCGGTCAGAATGCCTCCCAGAATCAGACTGCCCTTTTCAAGATTAATGTCCAGATTGAAGCGGTGCCGCCACTGGGTGGCCGAGGAGTTCAGCATACCAACCACTCCGGCGCTGTTACGCATCAGGGCATAGGCATTATCTTCAACATTAAAGCCCCAGTGACTGTTATCGATGAAACTGTAGACCTCGTCGAAGTCTCCTGCAAAGAGCCGCATGAGATCCACCATATGAATCCCCTGATCCAGCAGAACTCCGCCACCTGCAATTTCACGTTTGGTACGCCAGTCCGGCTGATTAAAGGTTATCAGCTGCGACTTGCCGTATACACCCCGCAGGTTGATTATACTGCCAAGCTCTCCATTGCGGATTATACGCAGTGCCTCCTGCACTGATTCATGGTATCGGTG
>JAMOMO010000113.1 GCA_027067035.1 Desulfobulbaceae bacterium | reverse complement strand
CTGTCCGCCTTTACCTTTGAGACGCAGCTTTTTCCCGGCTTCTATTCCTTTGGGAACTTTCACATTGACGCTCTGACTGGCACCGTTGTTTCGCAGGGCAATGCTTTTTTCTGCACCATTTAAAACATCTTCAAGGGTCACAGACAGCTGATAGGTTATGTCCTGCCCCTTGGGAGGTGGTTGATGGCATCCGCCTCCTCCGCAGCCGCCACCGGCCTGACCGAAAATAGAACCGAATGAGTTTGCACCACCCATGGTGGAGCGGAAACTTGATCCACTGCTTTGTGCTCCACCGAAACCAAACTGGCGCAGAATATCATCCATATTAAAGTTCTTGAAAATATCCTCCTGAGAGTAGCGCTGGTGGAAATTCGTTGAACCATAGGTATCATACTGCTGCTTCTTTTCAGGATCGGAGAGCACGGCGTAGGCCTCGCTGATCTCCTTAAACTTTTCCTCAGCAGCTTTGTCACCCTTGTTTTTGTCAGGATGATACTTCAAGGCAAGCTTGCGGTATGCCTTTTTGATTTCCTGGGTAGAAGCTCCCTTTGCCACACCCAAAATCTCGTAATATTCCATTTATACTCCCCATCTCTTACAAATTACATGAACTCCCGGAGCATTGCGCTAACATGCTGTAAAACGCCATATTTCCGCAATGCTGGTATCTGTATTAATTGTATTGAACAATAGGGACCGGATGTGCTGCAGTCAAGGGATGGGAGAAGAAAAAGAGGCTGAGGCTTTCATGGAAAAGCTGTGCTGCTTTTCCATGAAAGCTGAATCCGTGATCATTCGTCAGGCGGGCCGTTATAAATTGGTGAACAGCTACCTGAATCCGTGGCGAAATCGTGGCAACAGGTATAATAACTGTATTGATTTTATAAAATTATCCGTTCATAACAGCCCGGTTTGTTTTTAATCTGTTCCAGGGTTTTATCCTGCAGGGGCCATTTTGGAGAGACATGATTTTCTCTGCTATCCGCTGGCGGATTTGGCTCAGGAATCCAGGTAAAGATCCTGAGTAGAACAAGCCCTGCTAGAACGGAACATCATCCCCTGTCCCGCCGCCGCCAAAACTTCCTTCAGACGGTGCCTCCGGAACCGGTGGTTCACCGAATCCTCCGGTGCTGCCGCCTCCTCCTTCTCCTCGGGAGTCGAGCATTTTCATCTCCCTGGCAACTATTTCCGTGGTATACCTGTCATTTCCATTCTGATCCTGCCACTTGCGGGTTTGGATCTTTCCCTCAATATACACCTTGGAACCTTTATGGAGGTACTCACCACAGATCTCAGCAAGTCTTCGCCATGCAACAATTCTGTGCCACTCTGTCGACTCCTGCATCTGTCCGTCTTTGCCCTTCCAGCGTTCACTTGTGGCAACAGTAAATGATGCCACTGGGGTCCCTTCCTGGGTATATCGAATCTCCGGGTCAGCACCGAGATTACCGATGACCATAGCTTTGTTGAGCATGTTTCCTCCATCTAATGAGTTTGAATTATAAAGTTTATTCTTCTGTAAAGAAAATATACGTTTCGATGCCTGTATTGTGCTCAATCCTGATTAATACCACAAGGCATCTTGTTTAGGCCAGATAATTTTTCTCTTCATTCACTCCTGAATCCGTGATGGGGCTCTTACAGCGGACCCCCCTCAGGCGAAATCCTGGAAACAGAGTGAGAAATAAAAACGGACGATGTTTACAGACAAACTGATTAAATGCCCAGGAGCATGCATTCTGTTTTCCAGATTTCAGTCACAGATTCAGCGTACGGTACGATCAAGCATCTCGGGAATACCGCCCTTCTCTTCCGGCAGGTAGCCCATGACTTCCTGCCAGATCTCGTCACTTTCCATGCAGAAATAGATACAGGTTTCCGGGGCAGCCATTTTTTGAAGAAGAGAATAGATGTGTCTGTACAGCTCTACCCGCTGCGGCCGAAAGTATCGTTTTTTGTTATCAAGCCCCTCTATGAACTCCTGATAGAAAATGCGGGAATGGGGAAAGCGGCCGGTACCGATTGTCTTTAACGCCGGCAGATAACGAAGGGCTCCAAGGGATATCCAGACAATCTGCTCTGCAGGTACCGCCCGGAAAAGCCGTGTTATGGTCTCCCGGTAGCCATCTTCCCAGCCATCATGGAGAATAATCGGATCAAAATGAAAGGCAAGCTTATAGCCCCACCGGGCACACCGGGCCGCTGCCGCAAGACGTTCATCAAGGGTTGCCGTCCGGATTTCCTCTTTCTGCATCACCCTGGTGCTGTTCAGTGACCAGGCGACCACTGTCCGGCCGTTGTGGTCAAGACCTTCAAGGTGATCTATCACCCCACTCTTGGTCTTCAGTTCAAGTACGGCCCTTTTCCGGGTGGCCATGAATTCGACAAGCTGAGGGCTGAGACGGGTAATCCGGTCAAGCCCCATTGAATCGGTGAATTCACCGGTGCCGACACGAAAAAACCGTTCAGGCTCATGGCTGAACGCGGTCTCCATCTCATTGAAAAGATCCGCTGTGTTTACAAAAAAACTGAGCCATGGTTTGTTGAGGTAGGCCTGAAGGATACAGTAGACACAGTCCATGGGACAGCCCATGCCGATGTTCAATACCTGGTAATCACAGCATCTGTACTCCCGTGTTCCCGGACATGGTTTGAAAAAATGGCCCCTGTTTTTACAGAGCAGCAGGTGTCGCTTTCCATTCAGGAGATTGGCCGGGTAGTCACCTTCCACGCCTGAGGGCTCAGCACGGTCGGGAATCACCGTAACAGGAAGTCCCGCCCTCTCAAGTATCTGTTTTGTATAGGGAAGATCCATACAGGACTCCTCCACATGAATCTGTCTGACGTAGCGGGAAGGATCCTGCCAGGACTGCTTACTTTTCATGGGTATCTCACATGGTTACCAGGATTCTGCATCCGGTACCGGGATTAGTTTTTGAGGAACAGAAATATTTGATCCGGCATGCTGCAGCATATCTTCTGCCCATTCCGCCAGCTTCAGGGCTTTTTTTCCGGGTGACGAGCGTCCGTGTTTCATACAGCCCTTTCCGTAAACAGAACACTTGCGGCGTAACTCGGTAAGTGCAAGCTCTCTCTGAGACGGTGACAACGGTTCCCTGTCCAGAAGATCGGCTATAGAGAATATTCTGAACCTGTCCATGCCGATTCTGTACTGATGAGAGACCTGATCATCCCGCCCGCCTTCCTTGACGGTGAGTGCTTCGGCAACGAGGAGAAATTCCAG
>JAMOMO010000112.1 GCA_027067035.1 Desulfobulbaceae bacterium | reverse complement strand
GAATACCCGTTATCAGTGCGGCACGACAGGGGCGGATCCATGTCATCAGCCCGGATCTCATCTGCAGCCCCTCTCCGGTCACCTTTGTGGAGACGCTTCACACCATTGCGGCCCTGATCCACCCGGAACACAGCACCCGGATCCTCGTCAGGAAATAACGGACAAAAGACGACCTGCAGCTGTGCGTTCCCGCTTCACAAAAGAGCCCGGTCTACATGTTCTCTTCAAGCCATGTCAGGGCCTCTCCCCTGTCGTAGAACACTTTAAAATCTATGGGAGTGCCAATCTCTTCCTTTATGTCCATGACCAGATCAATCTTCTCTTCCTGCTCCGGTTTCTTCAATACCAGTGCCGTCAGTTTCTGCAGAGGATGATCACCGATCTTCTGAGCTCCGACAAAGGAGAGTGGCAGTTCACTGCAATGGACAAGGAGTCCAAACGGCTCGGTCCGCAGCTTATTCCAGAAATTCCAGCTTTCTATGGCACAGGGTCCGTCAATAACCACATCTTCATACTCGACTGCTTCAAAAACATTTTCAGACAGTTGGATTATTTCACAAAACGATAAAGAATATTTCATCAGCATGATTCAACCGCTGTAAAAATTACACATCTACTCATTCTCAATTCCAAACAGTATAGAACAGCCCCTGCTCCGACTCTGACAATTCCAGCAACAGTTTTACACAGAGTGATCAGGGCAATTTTGACACATTGATTTTGTCATTTGCAACGGGTCATTCGCAACACGGGAAAAACGACACCATGCATTTGATATGCAGGACTTTGGGCGATTTTTCAATGGCAATTCTAATAAACAGTCGATAAAAAATACAAGCTTTATTTAATGACCCGTGATTCCCAAGTCCATTTACGACACCATACCATTATGCAATCATTCTCAGTAACAGACACAGAAATCGACCGTTCATTCCACTCTATCTCACACATTTATATTGACTTCCGTTTCAGCAATAGATTAAAAAGTATGTAGTTATTCAGATGCTTGTAACAGAGCTTAATAGGGAATCCGGTGAAAATCCGGAACGGGCCCGCCGCTGTGACCGGGGACGACTCCTGCAGAATGCCACTGACCATTTACGGTTGGGAAGGCGCAGGAGAAGGACGAACCGGGAGTCAGAAGACCTGTCTGGATTGATATCTGCCTGTGTCACTGAAAATGCACACTGGAGAGACATTCCCTCGCGGACAAAGGGGACATGTTACTGACGTATTCGTGGGAAAATCAGGGACTCCTCGGATCTATTTTTTGATAGGTTCGGGGATTTTTTTTGCCTAAAAAAACATCTCCGGCCAAACTTTTAAAGGAGATGTAAAATGAAGAAGTATTACAAAACGATTTCCCTGGCAGCCGGGCTGCTCTGTCTGTTGAGCACAACCCCGGTGGCCGCTGCCGATTCAAGCGAAATGGAAAACATCAGAAGGCAGCTGGAGTACCTGATCTCGCAGAATCAGCAGCTGACCCGGCGTATAGTTGAACTGGAAGGTAATGGCACCAGAACAGCCGTAACAGATCCAGCGCCGACAGACAGCAGCAATGAGCCGTCCCTGTCCGAAAAAGTTTCCTTCTCCGCTCTGATTGAAGGAGAATTTTCCTATGGCAATGACTATGACGGCAACACCGGCAGTGAGTTTGTCCTGGCCACGGTCGAGCTTGGTCTTGAAGCAGAACTGAACGACTGGGCCAGAACTGCCATCCTGGCCCTCTATGAGGGTGGTGAGGAAAATGAGCAGCTCATCATAGATGAAGGCTTCCTGGAGATCGGCAATTATGACCGATTTCCCTTCAGCATTCAGGCTGGTAAACTCTATGTTCCCTTTGGAAATTTTGAGACACACATGGTTCAGGATCCCCTGACCCTTGAGATTGGTGAAATCAGTGATTTTGCGGTAAACATTGCCTTTGAGTCGGCAGGCCTTTATGGAGGCATTTTTTCCTATAACGGAATGAAAGATGATGGCGGTTCTGATGTGATCAAGGGCTATGGCGCTCAGTTTGGATATGCCATGGCGCATGACAGTATCTCCATTGATACCGCCGTATCCTACGTCAGCAATATTGCAGATTCCGGAGGAATCAGCGATTTCATAAACAATGACATAGCTAAAGATACTGTTCATGACCAGGTGGCAGGACTCGGTATTCATGCGATTACAGCATTTGGCCCGACCATGCTTATTACTGAATACCTGACAGCCCTGGACAACTTCAATGAGACCGGCGAAGCAGCTCCGGAACTTCACTACACCAGCCAACCCGCCGCATGGAATATTGAGTTTTCCTACAGTGCTGAGATTGGCTCCATTCCCGGAACTGTTGCAGTGGGACTCCAGGGCAGCAAAGGGGCCGGAGATCTCGGTCTGCCGGAAAGCCGTTATATTGCCGCTGTCTCCCTTGAACTTTTCCCGGCAACGGCACTCACCTTTGAGTATTTCTTTGACACGGATTATGACACAAAAGATGGTGGTACAGATGAGACATCCAGTACCTTTACAACACAGCTTGCCTGCGAGTTTTAGCCCCTTGAATCTGTGACGAAAATCAGGCAGGAGACATCATGGGACAGTCATTGCTGATCAGCACCATATCTCAGCTCATCCACTTGAATGAAGGAGCTGTTCCACAGTCATTATCCCGGCCGGTTTTTCGTTACGCTGCTACACGGCACCACCTCATTTTTTCATAATACCCTCCACAAGCCCGGTTTCACAACCGGGCTTTCCCGCTTCTGCTTCAACACTATCTGCGGGAAAGCCGAAAGCGAACCGGAACCTGCACCTTCATTTTCCTGGCGATTCCATTTATTGTTCCAGACTGAAAGCGCCATTTTCGCACAGCCTTCAATGCCGCATTGTCAAGAAGAGAAAAGCCGCTGGACACAGACAGCGATACCGCAGCTGCCCGGCCATACTCGTCGACAGAGACATCAAGTACAACCACACCTTCCTGACCGCGACGTCTGGCCAGATACGGGTACTGCGGCGGCGGATTCAGCTGGTACAAGGGACTGGCCTTCTGGATAATCCGTGGTGAGGCCTCTGTGGCAGAATACTCTTCACCGGGAGATTTCTGCTTCGGAAAGACAGCAGGTTCAGGGCTATGCATGGGCTTGGAAGGAGTGGGAATTATTCTCTCTTGCGGGTACTGCGGATCAGGCTGACCAGGTTTTTCAGAAAGCACTTTTTTCACAACATCTCTTCGAATATGCGCCATCTGTTTCTGCCCCGTCGGGCGAACGG
>JAMOMO010000111.1 GCA_027067035.1 Desulfobulbaceae bacterium | reverse complement strand
GAGCTGATACAGGTCCCTGGCCCTGTCAATGATCTGGTTGAGTTCGCTGGTGTTCCACGGTTTCAGAATATACTGATAGATCCTGCCCAGGTTGATGGCATCAAGGATATATTCAACCTGACTGTGTGCGGTGAGGAGAACTCGAATGGGGTCCGGATCGATATCATAAATTTTACCAAGCATGTCGGTGCCGCTGATGCCGGGCATACGCTGGTCGGATATGACAAGCCCGATATCTGCGTTTTTTTTGAAGCACTCAAGTCCTTCTTCACCCGATCCGGCGGTGATGATTTCATATCTGTCCTGAAAAATCATTCTGAAATTCAGGAGATTGATCTCCTCGTCATCAACAAAAAGAATTTTAAACGGCTTCATTTACTGATCCTGTTGTTTCTCATTTGACTCGGAAGATGCGGACTTGTCCCACCAGGTCATGAGCAGCTGATAGTGATTATAGTAGAGCGGCAGGGTCTCCGGCTGCATGAACATATTGCGATAGACAAGTCTGTGCACATTCAGGTACCAGTTCGGAACCAGGTAGTAGCCATACCAGAGAACCCGGTCAAGGGCTTTGCATGCCGCCGTGAGCTCTTTCTGTGTGTCTGCGTAGATGATTTTTTCAACCATGGCATCCACCACCGGATCTTTGATGCCTGCCAGATTCTTTGAACCCGGATGATCTGCTGATTCAGAATGCCAGTAGTTCTTCTGCTCATTGCCGGGTGACAGTGACTGGCCATATACCTGAACAATCATGTCAAAGTCAAAATTCTGAATACGATCCGTGTACAGAGCAGGGTCAATCTTTCTGTAATCCACCTGAATCCCGAGTTTTTTGAGATTTTTGACGTAGGGGGCCATGACCCGCTCAAAGGATGGCGAGACCAGAAGAATCTCAAAGGAAAACGATTTTCCCGATGCATCCTTCAAGACTCCCCGGTCAACTTTCCATCCGGCGTCAAGAAGGAGTTTTCTGGCCTTTCGCAAATTTGCTCTCATGCCCCCTGGATCCGTGGAATCGGGTGCCTTGAGCGGCGTTGTGAACACCTCGGGGGGGAGTGAATCCCTGTGGGGCTCAAGGTAAGAGAGTTCCAGCCCGGAAGGCGTACCTTCTGCGGCAAGATAGGAGTTGCTGAAAAATGAATTATTCCGTTTGTACTGATTATAAAAAAGAGACTTGTTGGTCCAGTGAAAATCAAAGGCAAGGCCCAGTGCCTGTCGTACCCGGATATCCTTAAACAGCGGCCGCCGGGTGTTCATCAAGAAACCCTGCATACCGGCATTGTTATGATGGGGAAAACGTTTTTTCACCAGCTGGCCATCGTCGAAACGTTTTCCGGTCATGTCCCTTGCCCACTGTTTGGCAATGTTCACCATCATGAAATCAAATTCACCGGCCTTAAAGGCCTCAACTGCAACGATCTGATCCTTATAATAGTTGACAACAATGGAGTCGAAATTATACATCCCCTTGCGGACGGGATGATCAATGGCCCAGTAATCGGGATTACGCACATAACTGATGGAGCGTCCCTGGTTCACCTTGTCGATTATATAGGGACCGGAACCAATAAGTGGTGTCATGGCATCACCGGAATCACCGGTGAAGGATCGGTGCGCAAAGTAGGCCTTTGGAAGTATCGGAATCTGGGCGGCAATCATATGCAGTTCCCGGTTTGTCCGGTTGAAGATAAATTTAACGCGATGTTTATCAAGGACTACCGCCTCTTTTATGTCCTGATAATAAAAGGGATAAAACGGGTGAACCCTGTCACTTTTAAAGGTCTCAAGGGAAAACCTGACATCTTCTGGCGTAACGGGGGTTCCGTCTGAAAACCTGGCATTTTCATCAATGGTAAAGGTCATGGAGAGTCTGTCTTCTGCAAGTTCGATCTCTTTTGCAATGAGGCCGTATTCGGCAAAGGGCTCATCAAGCGACCCCACGGCAAGTGGCTCAAAAACAAACATTTCTATGCCAAACGGAGCTGTTCCCTTCAGGGTGAAGGGATTCATCTTGTCAAAGCTGCCGTTGTCGTGAAGGACCAGCCGTCCTCCTTTTCTGGCATTTGGAGATGTGTAGTCAAAGCGGCTGAAGCCTGCTTTGTACTTTAACGTTCCATCAATGGATATGCCATGGCCGGCATGTGAGGCGGAGGCACTGGTAACTAGAAAAAAAAGGCTTACAAAAAAAGTAAAACAGGATGTCATGTATTCCTTCTCCGGTATGTATTGATTTATGACGATGATATGCGTGGCCGGACCAGCCGCAATCATGTGGATTATCTACTGGCAACAGTATCATTTTTGGGGTATTATGTCAGATTTTCCTGCCCTATCATATAGAAATTTGCAGTAAAACCAATTTTTAATTCAGGAGTATGCCCATGGGAAAAACCATTGCCCAGAAAATATTTGATGCACATCTGCGAGACACCCCCAGCCCTGAAAACATGGTGCTTGATCTCGATGTTGTTTTATGCCATGAAATAACCACCCCCATCGCCATTATGGATCTGATGGAAAAGGGAATGGATCGTGTCTTTGATCCGGATAAGATCAAGGCGGTTATTGATCATGTCACCCCTGCAAAAGATTCAAAAACAGCAGCCCAGGGTAAAATCATGCGCGAGTGGGCCAGACGCCAGAACATCAAGGACTTTTTTGATGTTGGTGAAAATGGTGTCTGCCATGCTCTGTTCCCTGAAAAAGGGTTTATCCGTCCGGGCTATACGGTGATCATGGGCGACTCTCACACCTGTACCCATGGCGCCTTTGGTGCATTTGCAGCAGGTGTCGGCACCACTGATCTTGAAGTGGGAATCCTCAAAGGTGTCTGTACCTTTCGTGCCCCTGTTTCCATGAAAATTGCGATTACAGGAGAGTTACAACAAGGGGTTTCCGCCAAAGATGTGATCCTTGCCATCATAAAGAAACTCACTGTAAACGGGGCCACTGACAAGGTGATTGAATTCACAGGTCCCCTGGTTGAACAGATGAACATGGCATCCCGCATGACCCTGTGCAATATGGCGGTTGAGGCTGGTGCCACAAGCGGACTCTGCTATCCGGACCGGGTCACCGCCGAGTATCTCTGGCCCTTTATCAAAGGGGACTACAGCACCATTGATGACGCTGTTGCCGCCTTTGCGCAGTGGCACTCAGATGATGACGCCGAATATTCTGAAGTGATAGAGCTTGATGTTTCACAGCTGCAGCCCCAGGTTACCTACGGCTACAAACCGGATCATGTGAAAAACATTGCG
>JAMOMO010000110.1 GCA_027067035.1 Desulfobulbaceae bacterium | reverse complement strand
TGAGGAAGTACATGAAAAAATGAAACGGCTCCTTGCACAGGAAGGGGCCCATGTGGATGGAATCTATATCTGTCCACATCACCCTGAAGCCAAAGAGGAACACCTTCGGGTCAGCTGCAGCTGCCGGAAGCCGAAACCCGGACTGGTACTGCAGGCCGCTGAAGAACTCGGCCTTGATCCAGCAGGCTCCTTTGTTGTGGGGGACAGATGGTCAGATATCAAGACTGCCGTGAACTGTGGGGCACAGTCAATCCTTGTGCGTACCGGATACGGCCGAGGCGATGAGCAGTATATCGGGCCGCAGCAGACTGTCCAGCCCGATCACAGGGCCGATGACCTTTCTTCCGCTGTGGAATGGATTTTAAAGCAGCGATAATAGTTGTCACGCGGGAAACTACCTGAATGACAGCGTGGCCCGGCTGCTGTCCATGGCAGCCATTGCCCCGTACGGCAGGCTGAGGTTCTCACTGCCGTGACCGACCGGAAAATTCCCCCACACCGGCTGCTGTGCAGCCTCTGTGAGTTCAAGGAATCGCTTCCAGATCGCCTCATGAAACCGTATTTTCTCAAGACTGTCCTGCTCACGGAGTGAAAAGTCTCCCAGGAGAAAACCTGCTGCCTCACCGAGTTTCCCGCAATGCCAGAGCTGGGTGAGCATCCTGTCAATCCGGTAGAGCGGTTCGCCGACATCTTCGAGGAAAACAATTGAATCCTTCCAGTCCTGATCAGCTCCGGTTGCAAGGGTGCTGATAAGACTGCTCAGGTTACCTCCAATCAGTCTGCCCCTGACCATGTCGCCACCACGAAGTACTTCAACCTGTGGTAAGACGAGAGCTTTGTCCCAGTTTCCTGTGACACAGGCATAAAAGTTCCGCAGGCTGTCACGGTTCATGTCTGCCAGTGAGCAGAGAACTGGACCGTGGAGACTCATGAGCTTGTTGGTCTGGAGCAGGGCCTGAAGAAGTATGGTGATATCGGAAAATCCAATGAAGAGTTTATTCTCCTTTCGGATCTCGGTGGGACTGAGAAAGGGGAGAAGACGAAGGGAACCAAATCCTCCACGCAGGGCAAGAAGAGCCGATACTCCGGGGTCTGCCCACATTCTATGAAATTCCACAGCCCGATTCCTGTCGGTATCAGCAAGGTAACCGTTGCCGGGCCAGAGGTTCCTCGGCAGTTTGAGCTCAAAGCCCATCTCCTGAATAATTGCCACACCTTTTGCAAGGGCTTCTGTGTCACGGAGCTGACCCGCCGGTGCAACGACCCCTATACAGTCACCAGGCTGCAACGGTTTGGGGATTTGGACTGTCTGGTTCATGGTCATTGCTTATGAAAGAGAAGATGGAGTCCATGCAGGGTGAGCATGTCATCCACATCCTCGATGCATTTGGAGTATGGAGCAATGAGGTGGGCCATGCCACCGGTTGCCACAACTTTCATCGACTCGCCATCGGGGCAGAGTTCTGAGAAGATCTTTTCACTCAAACCATCCACCAGTGCACCATACCCATGGAGAATGCCGCTTTTCATGGCATCGACGGTATTCTTCCCGATGATCGAGGGTGGTGGAACCGATACATCTATATTGGGAAGTTTTGCAGTGCGACTGGACAGGGCGCTGAGGGAAACCGCGATTCCTGGAAGAATGGTGCCGCCGAGATATTCACATTTGGCAGAGACACAGTCAAAGGTAATGGCTGTCCCGAAATCAATGATGATAAGATTCTGACGATACCTTTCCCATGCAGCAATGCCGTTGACAAGTCTGTCCGCACCCACTTCTTCCGGATAATCTGTGAGCACCTTTATATGATGCCCGATTGTGGCGGCAGACACCACCAGAAGGGGCTTGCTCAGATATCTGGAGAAATAGGTTTCAATGCAGGTGATCCAGGCCGACTCAAGGGCCGGTACAACACTGGCAAGCACAACCCCGTCTATCTCTTTTTTGTCAATTTCAGCCATGGCGAAGAGAGCATGATAGCGGATGGCGAGCTCGTCATCCGGCCGCTCAGGGTCTGATTTCAGGCGCCACTGACCGATGAGTCTGTCGCCGTCAAAAAGGCCGGTTACGGTGTGACTGTTGCCAACATCAATGGTGAAAAGCATTTTATATTATCCTGTGACGGAGTAAGGTTTTATCTTGTGGCAGGGGACCGTTACCTGCTACACTGCTCATACAGCAGCCGTTTCCACGGGCCAGACGGAATGAACGCCCCAGTTTTTTAAAGGGTTCCTTTGGGAACAATTGGTACATCTCATATTATATAAAGAATATAGCATTACGCAATGTCTGATATCATACTGGTTTACACAACTTTTGAAAAAAAAGAAGAGGCCCTGCAGCTTGGAAGGATGCTTCTTGAAAAACGGCTCATAGCCTGCGCCCAGATTGACAATTCCGTGGATTCCCTTTACTGGTGGAACGGTGAAATCGAACAGGCAGAGGAGTTCCGTCTCCTTATGAAAAGCCGGCTGACCCTGTGGAAAGAGCTTGAGAAAACGATTACAGAGCACCATTCGTATGATCTTCCAGAGATTGTTGCGATACCCGTGGTGGAAGCAAATCCGGACTACCGGCACTGGATAGAGGAAACAGTAAGAAAATGAGTGAGAAAAACGCTGAGAAGAAAAAATCGTATCGACGTCGGAAACTGGGGAAGTATGTGTGTCACTGCTGTAAAAAAGAATTCCCGTACTGTTTCAGCTGCCCCTGTGGCTTTATGATCTGCGAAGAATGTTTCAAAGAAAATACCTGGGGAATATCCAACGGACCCACCTGGATATGTCCTGATTGTGAACGGATACGGATGACGGCCTGAATTTTTTTTCTTCAGCTCCGGGTCCCCCGATTTATATAATGAAGCATGGGGCCGTTTTCATTGCTCACAGTAACAGATTTTCCCATTCCGGCACGTATCAGGGTATCCATATAGTTCCCGGCCATTGAAAAGGCATCTTCCAGTTGACTGCCACGGCAGAGAAAGGAGGCAAGAGCAGATGAAAAGGTGCACCCGGTACCGTGGGTATGGGGATTGAGAAGACGCTGACGCACAGACCGGCATGATGAGGATTCCTGCAGAAGATAATCTGTGATGGTTTCCTTTCCTTTATCAAGGTGGCCTCCCTTGACGATGACTGCCTGCATATTCGGATACTGTTTCAGTATTATTCCGGCAGAATTCAGGGCATCGTCCACGGAGCGGATCCTGTGCTTACTGAGTATTTCCAGTTCAGAGACGTTGGGAGTCAGAACGGAGATGCATGGCAGG
>JAMOMO010000109.1 GCA_027067035.1 Desulfobulbaceae bacterium | reverse complement strand
TGTAAGCCGATTTTTGTCACGGATTCAGGTATAAGTATTTAACCAGCCGTTCCAAACGTTTTTATAGAAAAGAAGGAAGAGATTATGTCAGGACATTCCAAGTGGGCTAATATCAAGCATAAGAAAGGGGCAGCGGATGCCAGGCGCGGAAAGATTTTTACACGCCTTATTAAAGAGATCACTGTGGCTGCCCGAATGGGTGGCGGTGACCCCGACGGCAATCCGCGACTTCGCAGTGCAATTGCCACGGCCCGTTCAGAAAATATGCCCAAGGATAACATTATCCGTGCCATCAAGAAGGGAACCGGAGAGCTTGAGGGTGAAGTGTACGATGAGATCCTCTATGAAGGCTATGGTCCCGGCGGCGTGGCTGTACTTGTTGAGTGTATGACTGATAACCGTAATCGTACCGTTGCTGATATTCGTCACTACTTTGCAAAAAGTGGCGGAAATCTCGGAGAATCCGGTTGTGTTGCCTATATGTTTGATAAAAAAGGTATGATTCTGGTGGACAAGGAAAATACCAGTGAAGAGGAATTGATGGATCTCGCCCTTGAGGCCGGTGCCGACGATGTGCTGGAGGAAGATGATCACTTTCAGGTGGTGACCGCCCCTGAGGATTTTGATGAGGTGCGTGAAGGTCTTGAAAAAGCCGGAGTTGTCTTTATGGAGGCATCCCTCACCATGGTTCCTCAGACCATCGTTGATGTGACCGAAGAGAAACCGGCCAGGGCCCTGTTAAAGCTTTTGGACAGCCTCGAAGGTCATGACGATGTGCAGAATATCCATGCAAATTTTGATATCAATGATGAGCTGATGGAGCAGTTATCGTAGCAGAGCACTCTGGAGTACAAAGAATACTCGGGATTGACCCCGGTTCCCGGATCACGGGCTATGGAATAGTTGATGCCGGTTACGGGAAAGTGGTTTTTGTCTCCTGCGGGGTGATCAAAACCAGCACCGGATTTCCTCTGGCCAATCGCCTGAATGAAATCTTTGAGGGCATCAATGAAGTGATCCAGCTTCACAACCCTGATGCTGCAGCTGTTGAAGAAGTGTTTATGGCAAAGAATGCCGGTGCTGCCCTCAAACTTGGTCAGGCACGAGGGGCTGCGGTGGTTGCCGCCATGCAGAATGGTCTGGGGGTGACAGATTACAGTGCCAAAAAGGTTAAACGGGCAGTGGTGGGATATGGGCAGGCCGAGAAAGGACAGGTGCAGCGGATGATTAAAGCGCTGCTTGGACTCTCCGCAGAACCGAGTAATGATGCGGCAGATGCCTTAGCCGTCGCCATCTGCCACGCTAACCACCAGTCTTTCGGCTGATAACTGATTCAGAAGTTCTCCACCTCACTGCTTCACTGAACACAATATCATGATTGCATCGCTCACAGGAAAGATTCAGTATATTGCTCCAGACAGGTGTGTTGTGGATGTGAGTGGAGTGGGCTATGAGGTCTTTCTGTCCACCGAAGGGCTGGCCCGCCTGCCGGAACGGGGAGGTGAGGTCTTTCTTCACATTCATACCAATGTTCGTGAAGATGCCATAGTCCTCTTCGGTTTTGCAGAACGTGCTGAAAAAGAGATGTTTCTCACCCTGAAGACGGTTTCAGGGATTGGCCCCAAACTGGCCCTTGCCATTTTATCCGGAATGCAGGTTGATGTGCTCTGTCAGGCCATCTCCATGGAGGATGTCAAGGTGCTCACCACCATTTCAGGTGTGGGTAAAAAGACCGCTGAACGGCTCTGCATGGAGCTCAAAGACAAGGTTGGAGATCTGCAGTCAGTGGCTGCCGACACAACAAAGATCTCTGCTGCGGCAGTGAGCGGCAGCGGGCCCCTGAATGATGCCCTCTCTGCACTGACAAATCTTGGGTATCCTGATAATGTGGCCCGGGAAGCACTGGGCCGTGTGAAACAGCAGCTTGGCGATGAAGCCTTTTCAGACCTGAAGGTTGAAGAACTCATTCGGGAAGGACTGCGGGCACTTGCATGAACTTTGAAGAAGAAATCAAGGCCAATGACAGACTGGTGGCGCCTGTTCCCGACAGGGACGAGCTCTTTGCGCCGGACCATGCACTGCGACCCAGGAGTCTTGATGAGTATGTGGGCCAGGAGCAGCTGCGAAAGAGCCTGGACATTTTTATCCGGGCTGCCAAGGCACGTGGCGAGGCCCTGGATCATGTCCTCTTTCACGGCTATCCCGGCCTTGGAAAAACCACCCTTTCCTACATCATAGCCAATGAAATGGATGCCGGTATCAAGGTGACTTCCGGTCCGGTCATCGAGCGACAGGGAGATCTTGCAGCTATTCTTACCAGTCTCCAGGAGGGTGATGTTCTCTTTATTGACGAGATCCACCGGCTCAATCATGCGGTGGAGGAGATACTCTATCCGGCCATGGAGGATTTCCAGCTCGACCTCATCATCGGTCAGGGACCGGGTGCCCGGTCCGTGAAGATGGACCTGCCCCGCTTTACCCTGGTGGGGGCCACCACCCGCACCGGTCTGCTCACACCGCCCCTGCGTGACCGTTTCGGGGTTATTCTCCGCCTTGAACTCTATGAGCCTGAAGAGCTGGTTCGCATTATTCAGCGTTCCGCCTCCATTCTCGGGATGCGGGTTGATCCGGAAGGGGCCCTTGAACTGGGACGGAGATCAAGGGGGACTCCGCGAATTGCCAACAGGCTGCTGCGCCGCGTCCGTGATTTTGCCGAAGTGGGACGTCATCCTTCGGTGACGGCACAGGTTGCAGATGAGGCCCTGGATCTTCTTAACGTGGATCGTTTCGGTCTTGATGACATGGACAGAAGAATTATGCTGGCCATCATTGATAAATTTCAGGGTGGCCCCATCGGCCTTGAAACACTGGCCACAGTGGTCTGTGAAGAGAAAAACACCCTTGAAGATGTGTATGAACCCTTTCTGATCCAGTCCGGATTCTTGACACGAACCCCGCGGGGGCGAATGGCAACCATGACCGCCTATGAGCATTTTGGCCGTCCCCTTCCCGGAAGTATGAAACGCCAACCCACTCTGTTTGATACAGGAGACTGAGCCGTGCAGAAACACAAAACAGTAGCAGGCATCATTGCCATGAAGAAAAAGGGCGAAAAGATCACCATGCTCACTGCCTATGATGCTGGGATGTCCTCCATGCTGGCTGATGCCGGTGTGGATATGCTCCTTGTGGGGGATTCCCTTGGCATGGTTGTGCTCGGATATGATTCAACCGTTCCGGTGACCATGGATGAGATGATCCATCATGCATCAGCGGTTCGCCGTGGTGCACCGGGCGCTTTTGTGGTGGGAGATATGCCCTTTGGCTCGTATCAGACCGGTGCACGTGATGCCATTATCAACGGCGGACGTTTCTTGAAGGAGGCCGGTTGTGATGCCGTAAAGCTTGAGGGTGGTTTTGAGGTGTGTGACACCGTGACCGCCATGGTACGTGCGGGTATCTCAGTGGTGGGGCATATAGGGCTTACACCGCAGACAGCCACCCAACTCGGTGGGTATAAGGTGCAGGGACGTGATATTGACTCTGCCAGGAAGATGATTGAAGAGGCAAGGGCCCTTGAAGAGGCCGGTGTCTTTGCCATGGTCCTTGAGTGTATCCCCGCTGAACTGGGGAAGATCATTTCTGAAGAGATTGCAGTCCCCACCATCGGTATCGGCGCGGGAGAGGGTTGTGACGGCCAGGTTCTGGTGACCCATGATATGCTGGGAATGTTTGATAAATTCATTCCGAGTTTTGTGAAATCCTACTGCCGCCTGGCCCCTATGATCAAAGAGGCTGTTGATTCCTATAACAGTGAGGTGCGCAGTGGGGGCTTCCCTGACGAAGCACACAGTTTTTCCAGTGCACCTGAGCTGCGGAAACTCCTTGGCCTGTAGGAGAATACCCGGCATCGTTGTGAGATATTTCTGACGGCGGAAAGTCAGTCTGTCTTCCCGCTCCGCCTCTTTGCAACTGCAGACGGCCCCCGCCCGCGGGGTATTTCAGCAGAGTGTGTCACTGTCTTTATCCCCTCAATCCAATGGCCGAATCCGTGGAGGCATTGTTGCGACCTGTGCAATAATGTGGTATTGACCCATCCTAAGTATCTTATAAAACATAAGAAAACAGTTGAAAAAAACTGTGTTATGTGCTATAGCTTCTCTCCGTAAGAACGGCTTTCTATGTCAAGTATAGAATGATTTTCCTGCCTTGGTAGATTCATCCCGGACTTTTTTACAGGGAATATGTTCCAGCCGGGTTGCTTCAGTCATGGGTGCTCTGTCTATTTTGCCCTATGAATATTTCTCTGAAACGGTATTTCTTTGTTCTCGTTCTCTTCAATCTGGTTTTGTTGTGTGGCTACCTGGGTGGAAGGTACTGGTTTGCTGATGATCAGCAGTTGAGTCAGGCCAGTCTGGCTCAGAAACTTTCCAGTATCTGCTGGATAGCCTATTCTCCATCACAGTTTGACCCCGGGGACGGTGTGTATCCATCGGTTGATGCGATAAAGGAGGATCTCCGTGTACTGAAAAAAGGAGGATTCAGCGGAATTGTGACCTATGGAAGCGAAAAGACTCTCGGGCAGGTTCCTGTCCTGGCAAAGGAACTTGGGTTTGAAGGGGTTATCATGGGGATATGGGACCCCCAGTCATCCGAGGAGATGGAAAATGCGGTGTCCATGAAAAAATATGCTGATGGCTACTGTGTCGGGAACGGAGGGCTGAACAAGTACTATGATGAAGAGCTGCTTCGGCAATCCATGGCCACGCTTCGTCTCAGGACCCGGAGACCAGTTACCACAACGGAGGGGATTGATCTCTATTTCAAACATAACTGGCTTTTGGAGGTGGGGGACTGGGTGTTTCCAGATGCCCGTCTGTATTGGAACCCGGAGCAGGATCGGAGTCCCGGCAATTTTATGAGACACCTGGTTGAGGAGTATGCGCAACTGGTCGGTCTGTCGGAAAAACCCGTTGTTATCAAGACTGTCGGTTATCCCAGTGGTGGTGGCGAAGGGGAGACTGCCTCACGGCAGAAGGAATTCTTCACCCTTCTTCTGGAGAACTCGAGAGAGTTTCCTTATGAGCGGGTTCGTTTTGTCTATTTTGAAGCATTTGATCAGCCGTGGAAAGACTGGCATGAAGTGGAACCGCACTGGGGGTTGTACTATAATGACCGCTCTCCGAAACTGGCAGTAGAAGAGGTGTGGGGAAAAAATCTTTCGTTTGCCGGTCGCTCCGGTGTGGTCAACAATGCTGTTGGCGAAGGAAGTGAATTTCCCGGATGGGTTCTTCTCCTGGGTAATATGGCCATCATCCCCTTTATGGGCTTTCGGGGTCTGCTTCGAACGCAGAAAAAAAAGAAGGAACTTCAGATTATACTCAGTGAAGAGAAACTTTTGTGGAGGGATGGAGATGCTGTTCTTGATATACGTTTTCCCAAGACCCACGGAAAGTGCCTGACACTCCTGAACACCTTTCTCAGCAACGGCGGTCCTCTCAACTGCGGGGAACTCATACGCATGACCGGCGACAGTGCGTTGATGGAGAAATGTCTCCATGACAGTACCGGCGACTGTTCTGAAAAAAGACAGTATTGTCAGGCCTACAGAACTCTCAGCAATCATCGGATCGGTCCCATCCGCAAGGTCCTCAAGGATCATGGGATTGGTGATGTTCTGGTCACACCAGGGAAGAGTGAATGGCAGGTTGTTTTGAGTGATGCCATTACTGTTCAGGTGACGACCTAAACAGTTTGACACCCTGGATCCTTTCTCTTCAATGTATCTCTTCTTTTTCCGGCATATTATCACTTGTCCACAGGCTCCCGTCAGAGGAGTTGCCGCTGCATCTTCTTCCTGATTACGGCTCTCTGCCCGTTCCCTTTCCTGAATCCGTGACCGAAATCCGGCCCTAAACCGCATTGCATACCGATTGTATCTGTTTTCATGGAAGCTGTGGTCCCAGTTGTTCTTTTTATTCCCTCACGTTTTTTCATCCACATCCCTGATCCTTCGCTGTTCTGCTTCTGGAACCAGCTGTAATTCCGTACCATGGCCATCATATCCCGCGAGCCGTCCGGCAGTTGAAATCTCATGGGCCCGGAGAGGGGACACGGCCTGGAAAGAAAGCACGACGGGAGCAGCATGGAGCAGCCGTCTTTTTGTGAATTCTGCCCTGCTGCTGATGCCCGTTTTGTGGCACTTTAGCCTTCTCCGTCTTCTCGGAGAATGAAAAAGTATTGTTATTCCAACGTGAAAGGTGGTCTGCTGCCTGAGGCTGTATTGAGGCTGCATTGAGGCTGGGATGGTGGTGACTCAGACTGTTTGTGGTACCGCAGCCCCCTTTAAAAAAAGTATTTTGTGAGAGACCGTAGTGTTCAGATGTGGATCTTTTACAGTCCGCATTCTTTTTTACAGGTTCTACCGGGGGAGAATGAATCTTCCTCCGGCGGTTCAAATCGTAATCTCAATTTTATGGAGTACGTAACGATGAAGTCATTGTCACATTTTTGCATGGTTTTGCTGGTGGGTTTTTTTCTCACCGGTTGTTCACTGAGCTATGACCTCAACCCGCAGGTAAGTTCAACCGCGGAATATGAACAGGGAACCCAGAAACAGAAGACCATTTTTGTCAAAGACAACAGAAGTGATAAACAGTTTATCAAGGGCGTGACAGGACTGTCAGGAGTAACCCTTGAAATAGGCAATGTCAAAGATCCTGTCAACTGGCTGAGTCAGTCACTGCAGCAGGAATTCCAGGGCCATGGAATACACACGGTGACGTTTACCGATGATCCGGCAATGGAACAGAGCGCTGATGCGACCCTTGTTGTTGACAGATATATGATTATCAACTCCCGGAAGTCGGGGTTCCATCCCTATATAGCCTTCCACTCTTTTTCCGGAAAAATTCAGTCCTCAGATCTTGAAAAGACGGTGATATCCTACTTCACGTACGGCAAGACACCTGTCTGGTCCATGGATGAGGTACAGGAGCCCTGTTTTGACATGCCGTCCGCCATCCTCATTAAAGGAATTGCCGCAAAGGTGAATCGTTTTGCCCTGCATTATCAGATGAGCGACCGTCAGCTTGACGAATTGAACACCAGAATCAATGAAGAGCTTCAGGCGGAGTCTCCCGCAACATACCTCTCGGTTCTGGAGCTTGGCCAGTCAAACAACCCCAAGGCGATTTCATATCTTAAAGTCCTGGCTGACAACAGCGATACTCTCATTCGTGCCTGTGCGCTTTCTGGTTTTGGTATGCTGGGGCAGGAAGATACTTTTGGATTCCTTAAGGAAAAATATAATAAATATAAAGATATAGATCGCTTTATGGCGTTGAAGTCAATTGGTGATCTGGGAACAGCTGAGGCCATGGAATTACTGAAAGAGGCCCGTTATGACCTCCAGTACAGCGATGAGCTCGGATTTAAGTACCTTGTGGATCTGTATCTGGAGGCGGACACACAGTGAATCGTTCAGCCGAGAGATGAGTGTCCGGATTTTCAGTATAAGCTCACCGTCTTCTGAATAAGCAGCAATTTTCAGGAGACGGTTACAGGCAGAGAAGGTGTCATGAAAATGGAGGAGAGTATGGATGCTGTAATGACTCAAGCTGTTGAAGATGATTCACAACTTAATATCGTTGATTTATTGAAGAAATATAAGATTGACTATGTCAACGGGAAGTACCTCTGGGGTGGTGAGGTCTACGATTCCTACAGGGAACCGCTCCGGAGTGCCCGGAAAAAGAGTGGGGGCTTTGAAAAGCCTGTTGCGGCTGCTGCCTCTGAGCAGCCTTCTGTGGGCGCGGAAAGTGAGGAAAGGGACAGCGGTTTTTTTGCAGCAGAGAGGGAGGGGATAAATAATGGTGTAGTGGGGGGGATCTTCATGATTGTCATTGCCCTGCTCTGGTTTTTTATTGGCCGGGCCGCCGGCTATATCTTCTTTTATCCACCCATTCTGGGAATCATAGGCGTCTATGCGGTATTGAAAGGAATTTTCACAGGTAATGTAAGCGGAAAACGGTGTTAATTGAATAACAGAGCACATTGTGTTCGGGGAGAGGAAAATGAAAAAGCTATATCGTCTTACAGGTTCTGCGGCGGGAGTTGTTGTTCTGCTTGGCTGTCTGAGTTCTGTGGCACATGCAGAGGTGACCCTGGATAATGTCATAGGAATCGGATATCAGAATGGATTTTCTGATGTCTCTGATTTCCATGAAACCCTGGGGTATGACGTGAACACATTGTCCTACTTTGGCTTCAGTTACCGGCTGGCTGCAAAATTTGAAAACAGTGTCCGAATGGATTTTGGTCTTGGTCCGGTCATGTTTATGACGGGTGATGCCAGTTATTCAGATATCCCGTTTAATGCCACAGTCGGCTACACTTTTCTTGAAAAAGAGACATTCAGGCCCTATGTCCGTGGTGGCTTCAGTTATCACATAAATAGTGGCGATTACGTGGATTCCGATGCCGGATTTGGTTTTCTCGCTGCCCTTGGCTGCGAGATTGGTGATGACGACGGCGTCTCCTTTTTTGCAGAGGTGGCCTATGACACTGCAGAGGCCACCCTGAAGGGAAGTACCTGGGTGCATCCGGAAGTTGTTGAGGAAGATGTAACGGTGAACGGGCTGCTGCTTACCGTGGGGATTGTGTTTTAGTGATGAATGGTCACGGCTGGAGTGGAGGAAGAGGATGGATATAAAGAAATTGCTGGTGAGTTCAGCCATGATCTGTGTCCTGGCCCTTGGCTGTGTCACAGAATCTGGTCACTGCAGTGAATCATCAGCCTACACGGATACGGAGGGGAAATACGTATTTACCCCTCCTCCCGGGTGGCTGGAAAAGGATTTTCCACCCGACAGCGCATGGAGGCGGATCTCTTTTAATCATCCGACTTTCAGGAGTGTCAGCGTGCTGATCATCACCGGTCCTGTATCCGCTGGATACACCCTGGAGAATCTTCTCAGTGAGAACCGGGAAAAGGTGAAACGTTTCAGGCAGCAGTATCCGTCCGGGAATTTCATCATCCGCAAAGACAGGATGGCTGACATGGATGTACTGGTTGTCGACATAGAAATTCCATCACGGTTGCGGCAGCGTATTGTCACCTTTCTTCAGGGACAGACCCTTTACAGCCTTACCTTTATGGCCGGGAATGGAAAACAGTTTCTGGACAATGAAGGGACCTTTCAGGCTGTTATGGACTCATTTGTTCCTCTGGGAGAGGGGAGTGAGTATTCCGAAAAAGAGGTGGAAAAGGCCCTGCTTGACAGGTACAGGATACTGGCGCAACTCAATGTCAAACTGAAGAAAATGGATGCCGCACGTTTTTATGTGGAAAAGGGGCTGAAGCTTTCCCCTGAAGATGAAACTTTTCTGCAACTGCAGGCCAGCCTCCCCTGATGGCTGATAACGCGGTGCTGTTTTTTGTCATTATTGACGAAAGAACAGGGAGAAATATATGGAACGGCATGGTGTGCGGCTAAATCTGTCTTGCGGCAGGGCTGGCAGGTGGATTTGTCGTGATGGATCGTTTCGTAACTTAGCTGATGTATAGGTGTAACAGTATCTGAAAACAGCGGTGATATTGCCTTGGGCAGTATCGCTGCGCGATCTCCCGGAGGAGGGTTATTGTGAAGGTTTTATCCCATGCAACGGTACTTGCTGCCATGATGAGTCTGTTTTTCGTCGTATTGCTTTGCGGAGCTCTGCAGGCGGAAGAACAGCAGCAGGCAATGGCGTCTGCTGAAAAAGCATTTCTTCAGCAGGAGTGGTCGGAGGCGTCAACGCTCTATACAAGAATGCTGGCGAACGTGAAAGGCGAAGAGATGGCAAGGGTGAATGACAGGCTGGGGGACATTCAATTCTATCTGGATCGGCCTGAGTCGGCAGTATCCTACTATGTCACATCCATGGAGTTTGTTCTTGGGCGAACTGCAGGAAGTTTTCTGAAAATGAAAGATAAGCTGGATACTGCCAATACGGGAGAATTGGCAGCGGTAAACATGAAGATGAAAATCGATAATGCCTTTATCGGGCAGTTGAGGGTGAAGACGGCATTTGTCGGTATTATCATAAAATATAATCAGCACGAGCAGGCGCCGCTCCTGAAGAAAAAGTACAGAGAATTTCTTTCACTCTATCATCAGATTATTGGTGAGAAAGGGTTCAGGCTCGATGTTGACGGTTATAATGCTCATTTCAGGGAAATGTCAAAGATTGCTGACGAGGCCCTGGCGATTGTTGAAAAAATTGAAGGTAAAACAACATGAAGAGCCAAAGAGGGTTTGCGCTCTTTTGAAGACGTGTTCATGTCTATTATTCCACTGGCGCAATCGCTGGATTGCATCCCGCTCTTATCTCTTATCCTGCTGACAAAATGATCTTCTATAATAAAAATTCTAAACAGCCGTCGTTTTTCCTTGAAGGTGTTGCCATTATCCTTCTTCTTCTCCTCTGTTCTGCCTGTGAGCCGAAGATGGAGGATGTGATTGGTGCCACCGATGATCAGGAACTGATGGATATTCTACTGAAATCAAAGGACACGGGAATTCAGACCGCTGCATTTCAAAAGCTCAGCAAGCCATCGTCATTTCAGCTCATTGCCGTTAATCCAGGTGTTCCGGAGGAATTCAGATGTGCCGCAGTTGACCGGGTGGAGGATCAGGATGCACTGTTTGGGCTGACCAAGCACCAGAACTCCTCGGAGCAGGTAAGATTAAAGGCGATCAGGAAAATCAGCAGTGAAAAGGTTCTGGCCTTCATTGCTCTGGATGATTCGTCTCTTTTCAGTACCAGGCTCAAGGAGGCCGCTGTTG
This sequence comes from Desulfobulbaceae bacterium, assembly GCA_027067035.1. Lineage (GTDB taxonomy): Bacteria > Desulfobacterota > Desulfobulbia > Desulfobulbales > Desulfocapsaceae > Desulfocapsa. The sequence goes on along the minus strand of JAMOMO010000109.1, from coordinate 4,127 downwards.
CAGCAATAGACGGCCAGGAGCATCTCTTCAATATTGCCCGAAATGGAAATCCTCCCCGTATCAGATCTGCTGCAGTTGCACGACTCAGTGATCAGGAATACCTGTTTCTGCTGGCGTCTCTCAAGGGAAAGACGGAAATTGCCCTGGCTGCGGTGAAGAAAATTGCCAAAGAGCCGGATCTGATCAAGCTTGTCAATGGTAACTTTGATATGGCAATACGCAGGGAAGCTCTGACTCACATAACGAATCAGCAGTTTCTCTATGATCGTGCTTTGCGGTCTGCCGGAAAGAACGAGGTGGAGATAAACATTGCCGCGGTCAACAATATTGAAAATGAACGTATGCTTGTTGATATCATCCGGGTTACCCGTATACCTGCGGTTGGAAAAGCCGCACTGGAAAAAATTACGGACCAGAACAGTTTCTTCGATATTATCAGCAGTAATTCAACCTCAAGCCGGAATGACCGGATACGACTCCTTGTGGTTGATTACCTTGGCGATAAGGATCGACTGTTGCGCCTGTTAAAGAAAGAGCGTTTGAAAAAGGATCTTGCCCGTGCCCTTGTTGCCGGGATTACTGAGCAGGAGATGCTGCTCGATCTGGCTCAAACTGCAGTTGATTCAGATGTCAGAGAGTCTGCTGTTTTGGGCATTGACGATGAAATGGAACTTGTCGCCTTACTGAAAGCCGGTCCCAGGCACGGAGCGGAAACCTTTATTTTGAAACAAATCACGAGCCAGCCTGCCCTGGCCGAAATAATAAATGCTGACCTGGGGAATGAAATACGACTGACGGCTGTCGAGAAATTGACGGCGGAGGAACCTGTTAACAGCATTGCGGTGAACCACCTGAACCCTGTCATTCGAAAGAAGCTTGCCTGGAAAGTTATCACAGCGGATGTTCTGGTCTCGCTCGCCCGGCAGGATAGTTGTTTCTCTGTGCGAAGTGCTGCAGTGACACAGATATTTGACCAGAAGGTGCTTGCTGAAATAGCTGTGACAGATCCATCGTCTGCAGTAAGAAAGGCTGCTGTGGAGCGTGTCCAGGATCAGGCTGTGCTGCAGGCTGTGGCACAAAAGGACAGCTCAGCCTATGTCAAGGCGATGGCCGCGAAGCGAATCAGTGATACGGCCATCTCCGGTGCGGTAAAAAAACGGCTTCCTGCATGGTGGGACGGTGCCAATGATCTGTCAAGTTTCAGTAAGATCAAAGGTGTGAGCAAGCGCAATGACTTTATTGATATAGCACTGAATGACTCGAATGAGTATCATCGGCGCAGGGCAGTTGAAAAGGTTGATGATCAGGATGTGCTGGCCTGTGTTGCCGTCAATGATGATTCTTTCACCATCAGACAATCTGCCGTGAAACGGCTTGACCGGATGGGCGTGCTGGTGGAGCTGGCGAAGTATGATGAATCGGATTATGTGCGGGCCGAAGCCGCCGGAAAAATAAAAGATCAGGATGTTCTGCTTGACCTGGTGCAACAGGAATCGTCCGATAAGGTTAAAAAGGCCGCCTTGAGGAGTATCAGTGATCTTGATTTTGTTGTACGCTCAGCCAGGGAAGAGGGATCCAAATATACTCAGAAAGTAGCCTATGGTCGTGTCCTCGAGTTGATGAAGCTGTCCATTGACTGCCAGTCCCAGGCTACCAGACGCTGTCACAGCTGCTGGTATATCGGAAAACTGAAGCTGTTGCTGACGGAGAAGGCGGTGCGGGATCATTATGGCAGGCTGAGTCTGAAGGTGAGGGCGGGCAGTAACAGTCAGAAGTATACCGGTGGCAACACCATGTATGCGCAGACGCTGGATTTGAGTGTGCAGAATTCAAAGGGGAAACGTATTGTTCAGGTCAGCGATAATAGTTATGAGTTTCCCTATACAACCTCAAGCTTTGCACCAATTTGTGCTGATGCTGACTGGCGGCAGATATACAACACGATCCTTGAACCCCTGGCAGAAAACGTCAGGGTGGAGCTTGAGAAAACATATGGCCTCAACTATTTATGGGATGATCTCAGCTATTAGCTGCCGCAGCAGTCTGTCGATACCGGCAGTGAAGGCAGTCCGGCAGGGGGACTGAAACGTTCCTGCCGGAAATGTGTCTTTGTCTTTCTTCTCTCTCCTTCGTGGCTGTCAGGGCTGCAGAGTTCCCTGCGCCGTTTCTGGGTACCCGGTCACTCCGTTCCCCGAAGTTTCATCACCTGTACCGACACGGTACAGGTGTCCTCGGATTCAGTCAGTTCCGGTCTTTCTTTTCCATTGTTTCCTTTTCCCCTGAAATTAAATACTGCAGATAAACCTGCAGCTCCCCTGCCCGGAGGGGAGCCGTTTCTCTTCCCGTTTTGATTCATTTTCCCGGGGAGGAGCTCTCGGGGAGCACTCTCTCCCCACTTTCCACCACTACATGTTTTGTTAGAAAAATATTGTTTTTGTCTGGATTTTAATCATTCTGTATTATCAGCATGTTCAGCCGTGATGCCCCTGTGCCTGCCCTCGGGGGAGATTTGCGATGTTGGTGCCTTGCCGCAATCTGTTGTGGTTATTCACCGCCGACCCACCACATGGTGTGCTCTGTGTGCTATCTCCTAACTCCTTTGAATCTCAAATTAATTCTGTTGAAATTTCTTGACAAGCGAGACTATCCTGCTATAAAACTTAGTATGGTGGTTTAAAGTGGAGTGAAGTGGTTTAGGGGTGGAGTTGGATGGGTGAGCCGAAAGTCATAAAAAGCAGATTTCGCAGCATGTCTGAGCATGTTCTGGACGGGAAGGGGAGATTGAATTTCCCCAGCCGCTTTCGGGATGTCCTTGCTCAGTACGGCTCGGGGACTCTGATGATCGCACCCTGGAAGCAGCATCTGCGTGTGTACCCCGTCTCCGAGTGGGAGATCATAGAGGATAAACTGGTGGATCAGGGGAAGGAACAGCCTGGGCTGACAAGTTTTATCCGCCTCATTTTTTCAGGTGTAACAGCCTGTACTCTTGATAAACAGGGACGTATCCTGCTTCCGGCCACCCTTCGCAGTGAATTGCAGATTGGAAAAGATGTTGTGCTCACGGGTATGCGTGACTGGGTTGAGATCTGGGACAAAGAGGCCTGGCAGTTTGAGCTCAAGGCAACGCGTGAGAACTTTGACAGTTTTGATGAAGGTCTGTCCAGATTGGGTATCCTCTAATGGAGAATATGCAACCTGCGGCCAAGATTCATTGTTCGGTACTGCCTGCAGAAACCCTCGAATTTCTGTTGCCTCACAGTGACGGTGTGTACGTGGATGGAACTCTGGGGCTTGGCGGTCACAGTGAGGCCATCCTTTCCGAGAGTTCCCCGGATGGCCGGGTGATTGCTTTTGAATGGGATGCTGCAGCCATTGAAAAGAGTCGGGAACGGCTGAAATCCTTTGGCGATCGTCTCACCATTGTGAGACGAAATTTCTCTGAGATAGGGAAAGGGCTGGAAGAGGCGGGTGTTGATCAGGTGGACGGCATACTCATCGATATCGGGCTTTCATCCCTGCAGCTTGATATGGGGGAGCGCGGTTTCAGCTTTCAGCGTGATGAACCGCTGGATATGAGGATGGATCTCAGGCGGGATATCACCGCTGCATCCATCCTGGCAGAGTGTTCTGAAGAAGAGCTTGCTGACATTTTTTTTTACTACGGTGAGGAAAAACAGGCTCGGAGAATAGCCTCTTATGTGGTGAAAGAGCGTAGTACGGCCCCTGTCAGCACATCGAAAGAGTTTGCGGATCTTGTGGCCAGGGCAGTGCCCAGGCCATTTCATCCGAAAAAAATACATGTTGCAACGCGTGTCTTTCAGGCCCTGCGAATAGCGGTAAATACGGAGCTTGAGAATCTGGCCGCAATTCTCGAAGATGGAGTCCGGTACCTGAAGCCCGGTGCCAGGTTCTGTGTCATATCGTTTCACTCCCTGGAAGACCGGATGGTGAAACGAAAATTTCGTGCCAGTGATGAACTGAAAGTTTTGACGAAAAAACCGATTGTTGCAGGATCTGAAGAGCGGGAAAACAACAGAAGGTCACGGAGTGCCCGGTTACGGGTTGCTGAAAAGCTATAAAGGAAGAGGTGAAACCATGATTATTAATCCTTCGGCCCATACAATGAT
>JAMOMO010000108.1 GCA_027067035.1 Desulfobulbaceae bacterium | reverse complement strand
TAAGGTGGTCAGCCGTGAGGCTTTCCCTGAAATCGATGCCAGCCGCGTTGTCTTCGACAGTGGGCTCATCGTCAATCTCAAAAAAACCGGGTTTGAAGAGAATGAGATAAAGGTTGCCGTTGATTTCGGAACCGGCAAGGCAGGAGAACCGGTCCCCGGTCTCGCACTGTTGGCGGAAGCCGTTGTGGGGCAGTCTGGAACCGGGATACTCTCTAAAAATGATCTCGACAGGATACTTTCAGGGTCCAGTGTTGAGGTGGGATTCAGAGTCAATCCGGCATCATTTTCCTGGCAGGGCAAGGCGCTGACCAAAGATGCGGAACTGCTGTTTCAGGTTCTCCAGAGTCTCCTGGCGGATCCTGGCGTTGATGCTGATGCCTACACGGTGAGTATGGATCGTTTCAGGCAGCTCTACGAGGGGATGAGTAAGGATGTCCGTGGTGCCATGAAGCTTCACGGGGACTCGTTTCTGGCAGGTGGTAATCCGTTTTTTGGTCTTCCGCCCCAGTCTGACTTTATGAAGCTGCAGATTGATCAGCTTCGGTCATGGTACCTGCCTGCTGCTGAAAAAAGTGCCCTTGAAATTTCACTGGTCGGTGATTTTGATGAAGAGGAAGTACTGCAGCTGCTGAAAAAATATATGGCGGTGCTTTCCCCCAGGGTTCCCACTCCCGTGGAAACGGGAGAAGTTTCCTTTCCCGAAGGCCGGAGTCTGGCCCTCAAAGTGTCGTCATCCATCGACAAAGGCATGCTTGTGCTTGCCTGGAAGACAGATGACTTCTGGGATATACACAGGACAAGGGGACTGCACCTTGTTGCGGAAATATTTTCAGACAAGCTGAGACGCCTGGTGCGGGAGAAACTCGGAGCCACCTATTCTCCACAGGTGTATAATCAATCCAGTAGAACCTACAAGGGCTATGGGGTGCTGCAGGCGATACTCATAGTTGATCCCACCCAGCTTGAGACATTGAAGGCTGAAGTCCTCAATCTGGCCGGTGAGATGTGGCAGGGTAAGATCACCGAGGAGGAACTTCTTCGCGCCAAGGGGCCCATGCTCACCTCTTTGAAAGACATGGTCCGCAGCAACGGTTACTGGCTGGGATCTGTCCTGTCGCTGTCATCGAGATACCCGCAGCAGCTCCAGTGGCCGCAGTCCATACTTGATGCTTTTGAGAATTACTCTCTGGATGAGATAAAATATCTTGCCAGAACCTATCTTGCTCCGGGCAGGGAGGCTGTGATAACAGTGGCGCCAGAGTAAAATTCAGACGGAAGCAGTCCAGGACCCATATTTTTTATTCATCTGCCATGTGATGAAAAATATGGGTTTTTTTGTGCAAAATCCCCCCTGTTTCCCTGTCTGCAATTTGAAATTAGTCATTGCGCCTATTGGCAAAACGGCTGAGTGAATTTATCATTAAAGAAATAGGAAAGTTTATTAACTTGTAATGATGACTCAGGTGGAGCCATGAAAAAAATATCGTTTGCCACTCTGCTGGCTGTAATACTTTACTTCTTTGTTGCTGTCTCTGCTGCCACGGCAACTCTTATTGCCTCTGACAGTACTGATATCTGGAAGACGGCTCAGACCTATTCGAAGGATTTTGCTGTTCCGGGTCAGTATAACAACGTAAGTCTGAATCTTTACGCCAAAGGGGATTACGGGATTTTCACGACTGAATGGATAAAGTTTTCCATTGACGGGGTACTTCTTGCCGACTGGACCTTCAGTACACCTGATATCACTGTTGAGACCCATAAACGCTATTATGACTATGCCATGATTGGCACTGTTGCAATACCGGATAATCTCTTTGCAGGCATGACCGGGGATAACAGGCTGCAGGTGAGCTGGGTGAACGGGCCAAATGTGAACCCTTATAATCAGAGCTATCTCGGGGGACAGGATTTCGTCAGCTGGTCTCTGCAGGGAAATCCTGCTCCGGTTCCTGAACCGGCTACACTGTTCCTTTTCGGAACAGGATTGATCGGTATGGCAGCCGGTTTCAGAAGGGGCCGTAAAAAGAGCTGAGAGAGGAAGAAAAGCTCTGAAAGAGATTAAAGGTGATTTCACAAAAAGTGAAATCACCTTTTTTTTTGTCGTCTGTTTTTTTCAGCCGACAATCCACAGGGCCAGATTCTGAACATGTTTAATGGTTCTGTCGGAAACTCCTCCAAAGAGACCCTTCTTTATATCAGCTCCTCTTCTTCCTATGACAATGGTTCCACAGTTCTGTTTGTCTGCCTCCCGGATAATTCCATGTGCCCCTTCAAGGTCAGGTGCCTCGGGGAGTATCTGGATGTGCTGCTCTGGGATTCCTGCTGCCAGCAGGAGTTGCAGGGGGCCGTTGAAAAGGCTGGCCTCACTGGAAAGGTGGGTGTCACACCACTCCTTGTCCCATTTGTGATAAAAGTGCTCGGGTCTGTATGTGAGGGTCTTTCCCAGAAGTGTACTGCAGTGAAAAAGGTGAATATGGATATCCTGTCGTCCCTGAAAGATATGGCAGAGGTGGTCCGTGGCCATGAGGGAATTGGGGGAGCCATCCACCGGCACCAGAAAGTTCTTTGAGCGTACCTCACCATCAATGATCCAGAGTGGGATTTCGTGACAGTTCCGAAAGAGAGTGGTGGACACGGATCCCATGAGCATTTCACTGATCCCGTCAAGTCCCCGCCTCCCTATTAAAATGGAATCATAGAGTTCTTTTTCAGCAATCTGCTGGATTGCGGCACCAATATTGTAGCCGGACACATGGATTGAGGAATGGATCCGGTCCTCTGCAATACCTGCAGCCAGCAGCTTTTCGGTACCTTTGCTGAGGGCACGCCTGGCGGAGGCCTCTTTCTTCCCCTGGCCGCCACTCCCGCTGGACGGGATCAGGGAATCTCTGGAGTCTGCAGCCGAGGGCATTATGGAGGCCGTGGCTGTAATCCATATTTTGAGGTGGAAACAGATCTCTGGATCTGCACCGAAAAGGCTGCTGATGTAATCCAGAGACTGATTGGAGTAGATGGATCCGTCAATGGCAATAAGGATTTCTTTTTTCATGCTATTTCCCCTGTGGAGCCTGTTGTTTTTTCTGTGCCGCTGCAGGCTTTGAGGTTTTCTTTGCTGCGGTTTTCCGGGCTGTGGCTCCCTGTTGTGAAGAGGGGGCCTGACGCTGTTGTTTTCCTCTGGGTGCAACCTGACCGCCTGTCACCTTTTTCTGTTTTCTGAGTACCTTTTTCTTCACAGGCTTTTTGGGCGTCTTTCTCCAGACAGCGGTGTCTGTGAAACAGCTCCAGCCCCAGC
>JAMOMO010000107.1 GCA_027067035.1 Desulfobulbaceae bacterium | reverse complement strand
CGCACCTGGATATAAGGTTACGTTTACTGATCCAGGTGAATATTCAAATAGTTTTGCAGGACCCGGGCCAGCAGGGGCGCGATGGAGTAGACCTCAAGCAGCTCATCACTTACACGTCCGGGATAGCTGTCTGATCCAATGACTCTGGTGATGGAACTCTCAAGAAAACGCTGCCGCGCCTCTCCTGCCATGACAAGATGTGTGGCAAGGACAGCAGTGCCTGTGGCCCCTGCCTCCATGCAGCGTTCCGCGGTCTGGATAATGGAGCCGCCGGTACGAATCATATCATCACAGATTACAGCAGTCTTTCCCCTGACCACACTTGAGACCTGACTGACAATGGTCTTGTCGGTATCATAGCGATCCTTGTCCGCGGCTGTATGGGGACAACCAAGGAGGCTTGCCATCTTGGCCACCTGCTTTGAAAAACCGTAATCAGGCGAAACAAGCACAAAGTCACCAAGATCCATCTTCTGCAGATGCTCCACCACCAGCTCACCGGTCCAGATATGGCGGGTGGAAATCTCTCCGCCATGGGCATGCAGCACCGCCTCCGAGTGCAGATCCACAAACGCCACAAAATCGGGCCGTGCCCTGAAAATCTGCCGTGTTCTGGTGACTCCCTTGGGAATCTCAAAATGACCGCGTTTGGCACGCTCCATGGTGGAATAACCAAGATAGGGAATGACCACATTGACGCTTGCCGCGTTCCAGTATCTTCCCCCCTGGATAAGATCCATCAGCTCCTGATGCGAGCCTTCGGTATGGGTGCTGCCGACAATGATCAGAGTCTTGCCGGAGATATCCTCCGGAAAGGCGTGATACTGTTCATCATCGGCAAAGCGTTTACGGATCATGCCGGTGAACGAAAGACCCAGTTCCGCGGCAATTCTCTTCCCCAGTTCAGTGGAGGCCTGCGAGGCCACCACCACATATTCAGAGCTCCTTTCCATTACAGCGCCGCAACAATGGCATCTCCCATTGCGGAAGTGTTCACTGTTTTTGCAGGATCTATGGCAATATCAGCTGTATGAATGCCCTTGTCAAGGGTTGCTTCAACAGCATTATCAATGGCATCTGCAGCAGCATCAAGGCCGAAGCTGTAGCGCAGCATCATGGAGGCTGAAAGGATTTCAGCTATGGGATTTGCAATTCCCTGGCCGGCAATATCAGGTGCTGATCCGCCAGCAGGCTCATAGAGGCCAAATTTGTCTTTATTGAGGCTGGCGGAAGCCAGCAGTCCCATGGAACCGGTGAGCATGGCGGACTCATCAGAAATAATATCACCAAACATATTACCGCAGAGCATGACATCAAACTGATGCGGATCACGGACCAGCTGCATGGTGGCATTATCCACATAGAGATGGGCCAGTTCAACATCCGGATAATCTTTGGCAACTTCGATGACAACTTCACGCCAGAGCACCATGGTGGTGAGGACATTTGCCTTGTCAATGGAGGTTACTTTTTTACTGCGCAGCCGCGCCGCATCAAAGGCCATCCTGGCAATACGTTCAACCTCAGATCGTTTATAGGCCATGGTATCGTAGGCACGCTCGTCTGGTCCTTCCCCTTCGCGCCCTTTGGGAGTCCCAAAGTAAATTCCGGAGGTGAGTTCACGGACACAGAGGATATCAAAACCGTCTTTGATAATATCAGAGCGCAGAGGACATGCCCCGGTGAGGGATTTAAATACCCGTGCAGGCCGCAGATTACAGAAGAGATCAAAGTGCTTGCGCAGGGGAAGCAGTGCTGCACGCTCCGGCTGCTGCTCGGGAGGAAGGTTCTCCCATTTTGGTCCACCCACAGAGCCAAAGAGAATGGCATCACTCTCCTCACAGAGCTTCAGGGTTGAAGCAGGAAGTGCTTCACCATGATTATCAATGGCAATTCCACCCACATCCGCATGATCGTAGCTCAATGAAAAATCGAATTTCTTCTGCGCCACATCAAGAACTTTTATTGCCTCAGCCATAACTTCCGGGCCGATACCGTCACCTGCAAGGATTGCTATCTTCTTCATCTTTGATCTTTTCCTTCTTGATTATTTTTATTTTTCATACTGCTTATTTATGTTTTTACCCGTTCGAATTTCTACTCTTCAGCGTCCGCAGAAAGAGCCTGAAACATGAGCAGGTGCCGCTCAACACCGCTCTCCGGCAGCAGGAACTTCTTTTTATCAGCTATTCTGAATAACTCAGCAGCAGTACTCTTCTCATAAGCATTCAGCTCCTCCTGCCATTTCGGCCCCTTCATGCAGATCACCTGTACGCCGGGCTTCATAAACCGGCGACTCATCTCCAGAAACAGTTTCAGTTCGCTCACCGCCCGACTGGTGATATGGCTGAAATGACTGTCACCGGGAACTCTCTCTTCGTCTTCAATACGACAGTCGAGAATGGTCACATCCTCAAGCTGCAGACTCCGGCAGATGTGAGAAAGAAATGCCACCCGTTTCTGTCGTGGTTCCACAAGGGTCAGCTCTATTTCAGGCAGGGCCGCCTTACAGACAAGGCCTGGAAACCCAGCTCCGGTACCGATATCCAGAAGATGGACACCCTCCCCCTGCAGCATGGAGGAAAGGGTGAGCGAGTCCAGAAAGTGTTTCTCCAGAATCTCAGCCTCCGTTGCCTTCTTGGCCACAAGGTTAATCCTTCTGCTCCAGTGTTTCAACTCCCTGAAGTAGACAGCAAGACGTTCCAGTGCCGCCGGGTCCGGTTCTGCAAGGTCAAGTGCCTCACAACCCTTCAGGAGAGCTGCTTTAAAATCAAACGATGCACTCACGGCTTACCTGTCTTTAAGACGTTCAGTGACCGATGCGGCATGGGCTGTGAGCCCCTCAAGTCCTGCCAGAAGACGGATATGATCCGCATCCTCCTCCAGCGCCTGCCGGGAATAACTGATGATGGAGCTCTTTTTCAGAAAAGTCTCAACACCGAGTGCTGACGAAAATTTCGCGGTTCCCATGGTGGGCAGGACATGATTGGGTCCGGCAAGATAATCTCCCGCTGCCTCCGGGGTGTGATGCCCCAGAAAAATCGCTCCCGCATGGCGAATCTGCGGCAAAATCCCCCAGGGCTGATCAACCATCAGTTCCAGATGCTCTATGGCGATGTCATTGGCAATGCTCACCGCCTCTTCCATGTCCTCTGCAATGAGAATCACGCCGCGATCCCCAAGGGCCTGGCGTGCAATATCACCGCGGCTGAGATTGGCCAGCTGCCGCTCAAGCTCTTCAAGGGTATCGGTGGCCAGTTTTTCTTCGGTGGTCACAAGGATTGCAAGAGAAATAG
>JAMOMO010000106.1 GCA_027067035.1 Desulfobulbaceae bacterium | reverse complement strand
GTAGATAATCCTCCTCAAAATAGTCCAGCAGGTTGGGTGGAGCCAGACCCGGCTCCTTGCCGGTGAGATGTCTTGAGTAGTTTTCAATACCGTTGCAGTAGCCAAGCTCCTGAATCATTTCAATATCAAACATTGTCTTCTGCTCCAGGCGCTGCAGCTCCACCAGGCGGTTCTCCTTCTGAAAATAGTGGAGACGATCATTCAATTCAAGCTTGATGGTCTCAACGGCAGTCTGCAGACGGTCCTTTGACGTCACAAAGTGGCTTCCCGGAAACACCGTGTATTCGGAAAGACGTTCAATAACAGAACCCCGCAGCGGATCAATAACCGATATCGCCTCAATGGTATCACCAAAGAACTCCAGACGGATTGCCCGCTCCTCCTCGTGAACAGGGAAAATATCAATGACATCCCCCCGCACCCGAAACGTGCCGCGATGAAATGAAATATCATTTCTTTCATAGAGCATGAAAACCAGACGCCGCTGCACCTGGTCAGGAGCATACTCCTCATCCTGTTGCAGAAAGAGGTGCATGTTTTTGTATTCATCGGGAGAACCGAGTCCGTATATACAGGATACAGAGGCAACTATTATCACATCCCGTCTGGTCAGCAGAGAACGGGTGGCGGAGTGACGCATCTTGTCAATGGCATCATTTATTGCCGAATCTTTTTCTATATAGGTATCCGATGAGGGAATATATGCCTCAGGCTGATAATAATCGTAATAGGAGACAAAATACTCGACGGCATTGTGCGGAAACAGTTCTTTGAATTCGGCAAAGAGCTGTGCCGCCAGGGTCTTGTTCGGCGCAATGATCAGGCTGGGTCTCTGCACCCGTTCAATCACAGATGCCATGGTAAAGGTTTTACCGGATCCTGTGACACCGAGCAGCACCTGACTGGGTGCCCCTGACTCCAGACCTTTTGCCAGGGTTGCAATGGCCTCGGGCTGGTCACCGGAGGCTTCAAAAGGCGCTATGAGTTTGAAAACTCTATCCATGTTTTTCCACTTACTCCATTTGAGAAAATCTGGCAAATCATGAGAACAATAAAAACTTTGACTTTAAACACAGGATTCTGATACCATTCTCACATAACTAATAATTTTAATCTGTTACCTGAATCCGCAACTGGACGTCCCCATGGCGGCAAATGGATTTTCTGTTCAAGCTGCTGAACTGTTTCATTATATAATAACAATTCAGCAGCTTGAACAGAAAAACTCATAAAGCCATTACGGGTTCAGGGCTTTATGAAACGGTTGTGGAGAAGAAAAAACTGTGGAAAAGATTTCTGTTGTAATTATTGATGACCACCCTGTAATCCGCCACGGCTTGACATCCGTCCTGCAGAAACAGCCGGACATGGCTGTGGTCGGTGAATCTGATACTGCCTCTGCCGCCTTGCCGGTGATCAAGGAATTCAGCCCTGATGTTGCCATCCTTGACATCACCATGGATGGTATCAGTGGTATCGACCTTATTCCCTACATACGATCCGCATCCGAAGAAACTGCCATTATCATCTACTCAATGCACCAGAACAATGACCTTATTTTCCGCGCATTCAATGCCGGAGCCAAAGGCTATGTTCTGAAGGCCGATGAAGTCAGTGTCCTCATCGCAGCGGTCCGGGAAACAGTTCAGGGAAGAAAATTTCTCAGCCCCAGCCTCCCCCAGTCAATCATAGAGCAGCTGGGCTCAGGAGAATATGACAGAGGTGTGCTCTCAACGCTTTCGCCAAGAGAGTACGAAATTGCAAATCTTCTGGCCCAGGGGATGATCCCTGACGAGATCGGCGAGACCCTGTTCATCAGCCCCAAAACAGTACGGGTCCATCGAACCAACATCATGCATAAACTCAACTGCAGCAGGGGAAATGAACTCCTCCTTCTGTTACGGGATTATTTCCCTCACTGAGTCCTCCGCCTCATCGCTGTACTCTTTCCGGAACTCCTGAACCCATTCCACGGCGATCTCTTTGGCCCCTTGGCTGTGACAGGGCGGCATTGCCTTTTCGATAACATGAAACGTCACGTCTGTTTCAGCCAGGACATCACTGAGCACCTGCCACTCTCTGGAATTACTCACCTTTTTTCCCTCGCGGGTGAGCCATCCGTTTTGAATCCACCCGGCCAGCCAGCTTGTTGCCCCTTCCTGTAAATAGCCGGAGCTGGTATAGAGGTGCACCGGCAGGCGTCTCTTCAGTGTCCGCAATGCCTCTGTGGCAGACTGGATATGAATGCGATTGGCTGAAGAGTCTGAAACAGTATCCCCGATTATCTTCAGATATTTTCTGTATCGCAACACGGCGCTCCAGGAGCCGACGCCGCTCTTCTGCCGCCAGGTGATACCCATGAAAATATGGATGGCTGATTCATCCAGAAGAGGAAGGACTTTACGCCCCCTGGCGGCAACCGCAAGTTCATCTGCCCGGATATTGTGCCTGTTATCAGCGTGCCCTTTAACCCATACCCACTGGACCTGATGCTGTTCCAGTTCCTGATCGAGGGCCTCCCAGAGATCCCTGTTCTTTACCGGCCTATCAGCAGTGGTTACCCAGCCGCTCTTCCGCCAGGTCTGAATCCAGGAAGTGATGCCATTCTGCACATATTTTGAATCCGTGTAAAGCTCAACCCGTGATTTACAGGGAAGTGATCTCAGGGCTTCAAGGGCAGCCTGCAGCTCCATCCGATTATTGGTGGTCTGCCCCACCTTGCCGGACAGCTCCCGTTTTCTGCCTTTTTCGGGTATAATCACAGCACCCCATCCACCCGGACCAGGATTGGGACTGCAGGAGCCGTCACTATATATTATAACTGCAGGAAGAGACATGATACACATCACCAGTTTTCATCACGGATTCAGGAAAAATACAAAAAATGAGCCACGCCTTCAGCAGCCACAAAGAACCGGAAGAGACTTTTCTGCCGGTAGATGCCGGACTGTACACCGAATTCTACTCCATTGAAATGGACCACTTTACTCAGGATATACCGTTTTATCAGAAAAATTGTCAAGACTCCACCCTTCTTCTTGAACTCGGCTGCGGTACAGGACGAATCAGCCATGCCCTCGGTTCAAGCGGTTTGAAGGTCATTGGCCTTGATCTCTCTCGGGACATGCTGCGACGTGCCCGTGAGCTGCACGGGGATACGGCAGCCTGGGTCTGTATGGACATGACAGAAATGGCCTTTTGCTCACGGTTTAACCACATACTTCTTCCATACAACACCCTGAATCTGCTTCGCGACAGGAGGGTAATAGGAAAATGCCTGCGCCGGTGCCATGACCATCTCGAAGAT
>JAMOMO010000105.1 GCA_027067035.1 Desulfobulbaceae bacterium | reverse complement strand
GAACAGTTATAAGTGAGAAATCGTGTGACCTTGATGATGTATCAGAACTATCTTTAAGCCTAAACTTATACCTAGACGGCAAAGGAAATGTTGGAATTGGATTAGATTATGTTAATGGAGAAGACCCACAAAATGGTTTTATTGACCGAGAGCAAACAAGTGTCTCGTTAAAAATTAAACTTTAACAAGTCAATCACCCTATTGAAGGATTCAATCTGAAACTACTCCCCAGAGACTCTCTATTTGATGAAATCGATTAAAAATAAGCTACAAATCTAATCGAGTAGCCGGGGAATCCCCGGCTACTCACCCACAAACTGCTCTGCCCCCAAATGCAGCATTTTTTTCAGAGCCAGTGTCAACAGGCCCTCTTATTCTCCCATGATTGCATGGGTTAAATTCAAAAAAATCCCTCCGATACAATGCAATGCTCAGAAGTTATGGCAAGCCGTTGGACAAAAACGACCAAGCCTATTACGATCTGTTATGTTTACTGAAAACAAGGCGTTTCAATAATGCTTGTCACAATACTCTGTATGAGCAGCGCACAAACAGAGGGTACCTTTTCACGGGACAGGGGCGGGTTACCTGACTGAAACAGAGTTCCAAATCCAATCTACTGCCAGAGACACAGCCATGGGAAAATTTGAGAAAAGTTTTGTTATTTTCAGTCTGCTGTACATCATGATCTACTCTCTCTTCTTTCTTAACGCCATATCCAGTCCCGATACGTTCCAGAACATCATCCCCTTTCATCTTTTTGGTATGGTGCTGAGCCTGGGACTTTTCATTGTTGTCCTCAGAGACATCGTCAAAAGAACATTCAAAAATCCAAACTCAAAGGTATTCTGGAGTATTCTGATTCTGATGTTCTGGCCGGCAATCTTTATCTATTTCCCCAAATACGCTTTCAGACCCCGGGATGAGACAGAGGAACCGGAAGGCAGCAGAAGATTAATCTTTGCCTTTATCACAGCAGCTGTTCTCTTCTTTGGGTACATGGGATTTTCCATGTACTCCACAGTTCAAAATTTCGAAAATAATTTTGAACAGCAGAGCAGCTCCCTCTCCTCACTTGCCGCCGCCGGAAACACCGAAACGATGGAAAAGCTCCTCGACAGTGACACAAATTTTGCCATATCAATTGACGGAGAAGGCAGCTGGTCCCCCCTGCACAGTGCATCACAGAACAACCACCCGGCCACAGTGCAGCTCCTGCTTGATTATGGTGCAGACATTGACAGGCAGTCGGACTGCAACGGCAACACCCCGCTCCATACTGCAGCATCCATGGGCTACGTTGAAGTGGTTAAAGTTTTGCTTGATGCGGGGGCAGACACAACACTTGTAAACGACGAAAACAAAACAGCTGAGGATCTTGCAATTGAAGGCGGTTACCCTGTGACGGCGGAATATCTGACAACGCATACACCCCAGCATCCGTAAGCGTTTAAATAAGGCAGGGCACCGCTTGCCGACAAACGCTCCCCGGGCAAAACCATGCAACATAAGTGAAGAAAAAAAAGGGGCCTTCCCCTCACACGAACACCTGTAAAATCAACACGATACAACGCACACCACTCAATTTCCGTCACAGATTCAGAACACTGTGAGACTTGACCTGAGTAGAAATCGATACTACACGTTTCCAATGGGCTCAAGAAATGATCAATTCAGTTTTCAACCAACAGCAAGGAGAATCAAAATGAAGTATCTGGATTTTTTTGACGAGATAGAGAAAATTGTTGTCTATGACGACCTCTGCCAGTTTCTGGGAGTAAACGATGATGGTATCGTGGACCTGTCCTATCCCGATATAGTCAAGACAGCCGGACATAGTTGTGCCACAGTTGCCGGTGCATATCTGGTGGCATTAAAAGGCCTGAAAGCTCTCTATGGCGACCAGCTCCCCCAGAGAGGACAAATCAAAGTTGAACTCCAGAAATCCCCCACTGATGACAATGCCGGGGTGGTTGGATCTGTTCTGTCCAACATCACCGGGGCAACAATGGATTCCGGATTTGGTGGTATTCCCACAGGGAAATACAACAGAAGAAACCTCCTGTTTTTTGATGCAGACATACAAAGTGACGTCTGTTTCACCAGACTCGATACCGGGAAGAGTGTCTGCGTGAATTACAAGCCTCAAAACGTCGTCAATCCGATGAAGATACTGAAAAGTGCCATTATGCCCGGAGCAACAGAGGAAGATATCAAAAGTTTTCCGAAACGATTTCAGGATATGGTGAAGACCGTCTTTGACAATGCGGACAAGGTCATAGAGATAGTGGAAGCATAAGCTTCAAAAGCTGAAAACCCTGCATCTTCAATTCTTCATGAAGCATATTTTCCGGTATCAGATTCAGCATCTCATGGCTGCTGGAATTCTTCTTGCGGCCATGGGACTGTTCATCGCGGCCAACCGGGATGTAATGACAGGGCAGCTGTGGGGGATCACTTCTGTAACATGGTTCTGGCTGGCAGTGGCGGTTCCTGTTGCCCACCAGCTGTATGTCCTGCTGGCCTGGCGTCTTGAACTCTATTACAACCTGTTCACCGCACGCCTTGGCCTGAAAAAGGCCTTCAGAATCTACGCAGCCGGCTTCTCAATCCTGTTCACAGGCAGGCTGATCAGCATTATAATCGTGGCATGGAGTGACCGGAACACGCTTGCCGTTCCCGCCCTGGCAGCATACCTGACTGCTGGAGCTCTTCTCCCGGTGGTTCTGTATCTTTTTTATTCCGTGAAAAAGTATTTCAGCATTGAACGGGCCTTCGGCATTGACCATTTCGACAAGAGCTACAACAAAGCATACGAAAAAAGAGGTATATTCCGCTACACGGACAACGGCATGTATGTGTTTGGCCTCATGATTCTCTACCTGCCCGGCCTACTGCTGCTCTCCAAAGCAGCACTGGCTGTCGCACTGTTCAACCATATTTTCATCTGGGCCCATTACTACTGTACGGAACTCCCTGACATGAAAGAGATCTACGGGAGTCCACCAGAAAAAAGCGGGTCTGTCAGCCAGCAGTAATCACTGAAGAATGGCAAAATTCTCCTGCGCGAATTCCACACGTTCATCAGGACTGCGGTTTTTTGAAACCTCCGGCTCCACCGCATCAAAGCGGGTCTGCATTCCTATTCCATTTGCCATCTGTATGGCAAGGCCCGGACGGGCATTCAACTCCAGAATCAGCGGACCTTTTTTCGCATCAAGCACAATATCAGCACCGAGATAGCCAAGCTCCGTCACTTCGTAACAGCGACTGGCAAGTTTTAAAAACGCTTTCCATTCCGGCACATGAAACTGACTGAAATCTTT
>JAMOMO010000104.1 GCA_027067035.1 Desulfobulbaceae bacterium | reverse complement strand
GCCGCCAATATAATCGAGCATTCCGCTTATGTCAATAACTAATTTGACCTTCGCAATGCTTTTTTGAGGGCGATTCGTTTCCGACTCTCCCTCACTCAGCGACCGCGGCAAACTACTCAATCACTTCGCTCCTGTCAACGTTTATTCGACTCTTTTTTTCTCAGCGAAACCGCAATATCCTACAGGCCTTTGTTTCAGCGAATATTTTAAGAAGAGGGTGGGTAAAAAAGATGACGGGTACCTGGAAAAGAGAAGGGGAACAGGCTTGTCTGCCCATTCCCCTTTTTTGTAAAACAGTGAAGTGATGCTCTCAGGTAAAGGCTACTGTGCCTGTCTGATGGTACGTATATAGTCTTTTGTAAGGGAAGGGTGGTCAGCGATGACTTCGGATGCTGCGGCTGACAGTGAGTCGCTCAGGTACTCTCCTGCTTCAGCATATGTCATGCCTTTTGCCACTGCTTCAGAGACCAGCCGGACAAATTTGTTTTCATCACTTTTCTTTTCAAAGTAGGTGAGAATACGGTGGCGGTTTTCACTGTCAGGGGTCTCCTCCTCGACACCGGACTCCTGAGTGGCTTGTTCCAGCACCTTCTGTATTGCCTCAATGTCTTTTTTCACTGGAGACAGTGCCGCGTCCAGCAGTGTCTGGATATCATTGTCACCATCATCATCTGCCTGTTTCTGCAGCTCAGCCACATCATTTGTCAGTTGTGAGAGAGTTGTGCCCAGTGGGCTGACGGCATTTTTAAGAGCAGAGAGCTCTTTCTCAAGGGCAGCACTGATGCTGTTCATGTTTTCAGTTGTTACCCGTGTTTCAATCTCTTCGGCAATAAGAGTGATTCGTTCATCCACCTTTGCAATATCTCCGGAGGCTATGACCACGGATGAGGAAACAGTACTGAGGGTGGTCTCGATTCCATTGACACTGTTCTGGATAGCGGCAAGCTTTGCCTCAAGAGTGTCCTGTTTTGTCTGCAGGTCGCGCAATGTCTCTTCAGAGGCATCCGCTTCTGTCTCTGAAGAGATGTGGCATCTCGAGGGGCAGGAGAGCTTGCAGGATGCAAGTGTTGCTGTCAGCTGCGGCTTGAATTCGTCAAAGGTCTTTTTACAGGTCTCTTTATTGTAGAGATATAATATACCGAAATAGATGGCGAACATGACAAAGACACTTACACCCACTGCCAGTACGATCCCGACGAG
The DNA here is from genome assembly GCA_027067035.1 of Desulfobulbaceae bacterium. Taxonomy (GTDB): domain Bacteria; phylum Desulfobacterota; class Desulfobulbia; order Desulfobulbales; family Desulfocapsaceae; genus Desulfocapsa. The sequence continues at coordinate 13,998 of JAMOMO010000104.1, read as the reverse complement.
AAACAGTATCCCTGAGAAAATTGAAGCGATGGTTCCGGTCACTCCACCTGAATCGTCAGCGGCAAAGGCGTAGATAAAGAAGATGCAGAGTGTCAGTATGACACCGGATTTAATAAGGGATGAGCGCAGCTCCTGGTTCTTCATGGATTGATCCTCCGAAAATCACAAAATATGGTCAGAAAATAATATCTGTTTCAGGTCGTATCAGGCCGCATCCGGGGCTGTCAAGGAAGGCCGGGTGCCTGTTGTTCAGGTGATTCTGTTGATAGTGGTTCAATAATAAACCGATAAAACACCATTAATAAAGAAATTATACACGATTTGACAAAAACAAAAAAAGAAAAACAGGGTTTCAGGCAAAAAGCATCAGGTCTAAAACTCTAAAACTAAAAAAGCCCTGTGAGTTTCTCACAAGGCTTTTTTAGAAAATTCAACAGCACACTGCCGTCACATTATTGTCTGAACAACGGTTGATGCATAGTCAACAAAACGCTGTGGCGAAATACCCATGAACAAAATAACGGCGAGAAGAACAACAGAGGTGGCACTGGTGAGCATTGAAGGGCTGACAAGGGCGCGTTCCTCCGGATCGCTGCAATAGGTTACGCGGATGACTGAGAGATAGTAGTATATGGCAATGGCGGTGTTGATAGCTGCAAGGATAACAATCAGCATATAGCCTTCACGAAGTGCGCCGGCCAGAAGCATGAATTTACCCATAAATCCGACAAACGGGGGGATGCCGGCAAGGGCAAAGAGGCCGACAGCCAGGGTGAATGCCATGATGGGTGATCGTTTGTGTAGACCGGAGAGGTCTTCGATCATCACGTTTTCCCCCTTTTCGGATACGGTACAGATGACCAGGAAACAGGCAAGGTTCATCAGAACGTAACCGATGATATAATACATGGCATTTGCATATCCGGTGATCTGGAATGTCAGGATACCGAGAAGAACAAAACCCGCATGGGCAATACCTGAAAAACCAAGCATACGTTTAATGTCTGTCTGCACCAGTGCTGAGAGGTTGCCATAGAACATGGAGGCAACTGCACAGACCATGAGGATATTCAGGATAACCTGACCGTCGCCGCTGATAAGGCTCACCAGTCGGATAAGCATGGCAACTGCGGCAAGTTTCGGAACTGAGGCGATGAATGCAGTGGTCTCATTGGATGCTCCCTCGTACACATCTGGAACCCAGAAGTGGAAGGGAAAGATTGCCAGTTTGTAGAAAAACCCGGAAAGTACCATCATCATGGAAATAACAGCTGCAGGATTATCCCACATGGTGGAGAGCTTTGTGATGACCACTGAGAGCTCGGTTGATCCGGTGAGGCCATACATGTAGCTCATGCCAAAGAGCATAAACCCGGTTGCAGTGACACCAAAAAGCAGATATTTGATACCCGCCTCCATCTGGAACCTGAATTTTCCGGAATCATCACGCATGGGAACCATGATGTATACGGCAAATGAGGAAAGCTCAAGGGCCACAAAGATTGAAAGCAGTTCAACACTTGAGACCAGCATCATAAGTCCAAGGACACTCATGAAGAGGAAAAGGTAATATTCAGGGTAGACTTTTTCAGATATCCCTTTCAGCTTCTGGCCGAAGAGAAGAACAAGAAACATGGCCCCGGCAATGAGCATTTTGAATACCTGGGAGAAAAGATCGACCTGGTATGCGCCAAAAAAGAGATTGCCACTTTGATTGCAGCTCAGAAGTGTAGCTCCAAAGATGGCAGCTCCAAGTCCAATGGCTATGTTTCTTGTGGTGGCTGCCCTGGCGGAACCAAGGCTCACTATAAAGATGACAAGGCCTGCACCCAGCAGTGTTAACTCAGGGAGAAATTGCATTTGTTTACCTTCTGCAGATCGTTAGTAAAGTTGAACGCTATTACTGTATTATTAGTTCAGTTACTGCTGCTACCTGGCTGTGAAAGCCATGATAGTTATTTAAGAGATTCTCAACGCTCACATGAATAATATTAATAAAAGGCTCGGCACCGAGTCCTATCCAGAACACAAAGAAGAGGAAAGGTGCCAGGGTTACTATTTCACGAAGGTTGAGATCTTTAATCCAGGACTGATCCGGGTTGTCAGTACCGCCCCAGATAATTTTCTGAAGCATGCGGAGCATATATGCTGCTGCAAGCACGGCACCGGGGATGGCGGCAAGGGCCAGCCAGATGTTATGTTTGAATGTTCCGGCAAGGATGAGAAATTCGCCTACAAAGCTGTTTGTCGCCGGAAAGCCAAAGGATGATAATGAGAAAAATGTGAGAAATGTCACATAGATCGGCATGTGTTTACCAACACCTGTTGCATCACGCAGTTCACGGGAATGGGTTCGTTCATAAATCATACCGATACAGAGAAAGAGGGCACCGGTGGTAATACCATGGTTGATCATCTGAAGGATTGCTCCTTCAACGCCTGCTGTGTTGAGTACAAATATACCAAGCGTTACAAAGCCCATATGGCCAACAGAGGAATAGGCGATCAGCTTCTTCATATCACTCTGGGCCAGTGCCGTGAAACCACCGTAGATAATGCCGGCAATGGAGAGCCACAGAATCGCAGGTGCCAGGGTCATGGTGGCTTCAGGAGTTATTGGAATTGCAAAGCGAAGGAATCCGTAAGTTCCCATTTTCAGCAGTACTGATGCAAGAATTACTGAGCCTGCAGTGGGAGCCTCAACATGTGCTGCCGGCAGCCATGTGTGAAACGGAAACATGGGAACCTTGATTGCAAAGGCCAGGAAAAAGGCAAGGAACAGAAAGATCTGTGCGGTGCTTGAATAGTTCTGCCACATCATATCCGGGATGAAAAAGCTGTAGCCGTTATGGATGTAAAGCCAGATAATGGCAACAAGCAGCATGACAGAGCCTGCAAGGGTGTAGAGGAAGAACTTGATTGATGCGTAGATCTTTCGCGGTCCACCCCATATGGCAATGAGCATATACATCGGGATGAGCATTGCTTCCCAGAGGATGTAAAAGAGGACAAAATCAAGTGCCATAAATACTCCGAGCATGGCACATTCCATGATCAGCAGACAGACCATGAATGCCTGGACCCTGGTTTTTATATAGGACCAGGAGGCGAGAACACAGAGTGGCATGATCAGGGTGGTGAGCATGACAAGCAGGATGGAGATGCCGTCTATTCCTATAACATACTGAATGTTTAGTGATTGTATCCAGTCTACCTGCTCAACAAACTGAAAACTGCTGGTGGAGGGATCAAAGGCCTTAATCAAGGGAATGGAAAGGATTGCGGTGAGCGTGGTGATTCCAAGTGCCCAGTATCTCGCAAAATATTCATTCCTTACAAAGAGCAGCAGTATTGCTCCTGCAAGGGGCAGGAAAATAAGCGTGCTCAGAATGTGTGGATAATCTGGATTGATTAGTAGTTGATCCATTTCCAGTGTTCCTCGATATCAGTTTATTTGTTGTTACAATTTAACAGTGATTTAAAGCTTATAACCAGACGTAGGCCACCAGAAGAACAGCGGCAAAGGACACCGTATAATATATGGTCTGCTGAATGTTTCCACGTTGCAGAACAATGGTTGCCCTTCGTCCTATTGCCCGTACACAGCGGGCAGTGCCGTCAACAAGTCCGTCAATCCCGTTCCAGTCAAACCATGACCAGAATCTGGATGTGGTCATGAGACAGCTGATTCCCACAGACTTGTAAAATTTGGAGAGCGCGGTGTCAAACCACTGCAGAGGGTTTTTGACGGTCCAGAGAAAGGCCCGTCCACCCATGCGATAAAACCAGTCCATGTCAAGACTGATGGTATTCTGAGGCATGACATATTTACGCAGCATATAGAATCCAAATCCGGTAAATGCCATGACCTGGAGGGTCTCACTGAGGTGATAGGCGTTGTAGGGATGGAATACCACATCTGTGTTGGGAAGCATGTTGTAGAGAAATGGAGTGTAGCAACCAAGGAAAATACAGAGAAAAGCACCGATTGCCATGCCCAGCTGCATATTCCAGCTGGGATCGTCAGCATTTTTCCATGTCTCCTCGGAACAGTTGTTTTTACCAAAAAAGACCAGGTAGGGGAGCCTCAGGCCTGCAGCCAGGAAGGTTCCTGCTGAGACAAAGGTGAGGGCAAATCCTGCCCAGAGCAGATGAGATTCAAAGGCAGCCGTAATGATCATGGATTTTGATATAAATCCGGACATCAGCGGCAGTCCTGATACCGCGAGTCCACCTATGATCATAAAGATCATGGTCGCCGGCATCTTCTTATAGAGTCCGCCGAGCTCGGTGAGTTTCTGGCGGCCGGTGGTGGTGAGAATTGAACCCGCTGCCATGAAAAGCAGTCCTTTATAAAGGATATGGGCAAAGGCATGGGCTGCAGCACCGTTGATGGCAAGGCTGGTACCGATTCCGACTCCGGCCACCATATACCCGACCTGGGAGACGATTTCCCAGCCGAGAAGTTTACGTATGTCATTCTCCATCACAGCATAGATAATGCCGTAGATGGCCATGATGACACCAAGGTAAATGAGAACCTCAAATCCGGAACAGCTGCGGATGAGTGTATAAACAGCAGTTTTGGTGGTGAATGCACACATGAAGACCGCACCAATGGCTGTTGCTTTTGAATAGGCATCCGGCAGCCAGGAGTGCAGAGGCGGTACTGCAGCATTCAGCATCAGGCCGATCATGATCAGCCAGGTGTAGAGTTCAGGAGATGCCACATCCAACTGGACAAAGCTCAAATCTCCGGTGGCCTGATAACGAAGCACAAATCCCAGAAGCAGGACGACGCCGCCAAAGGTATGAACGAGAATGTAGCGGTAACCGGCAGCCAGGGCCTCATCATTTTTCCTGGCCCAGATAAGGAATGTGGAGGCAAATGCCATCATTTCCCAGAAGAGGAACAGGGTGATGTAGTCAGCTGCGTAGATGACACCAAGTGAACCTGCAACATAAAACCAGGCGGCGATATGCTGCCACTCGTCTTCAACGTGCATGCCGTAGATAGTGCCGATGATCGCCATAAGTGCCATGATGAAACCAAATATCATGGAGAGGCGGTCAACGCGTCCGAAGGTGAGTTCCCAGTTCATGAACTGAAAGACACCATAGGTCCCTGCGTGCTGACTCAGGTAGATAACGTCTATAAAGGTGAGCAGAGGAACAAGAAACATATATGGTTTGCGAAACGGTCCTCTCACCAGTGGCAGGAGACAGGCTCCCACTATCATGATAAGTGCCGGATGAATAAAACTAATTGTCATAATAATCCTCCCGGGCCTGGATCCCGCTTTTGCCATACCATCTGGCAACCATGATCACAATGGCACAGCTGCCAAGTCCAAAGAGTGACCAGAAGCCAGGTATCATTTTTTCTGCCCAGGTATGTGCGTGGCTTGTGTCCACAGACATACTCCAGATTACTATGAAGGTCATGACCCCATAGCAGCAGTATTTCACGGTCTGCAACCGGTCTCGAAGATAGTCAATCAGATTTATAATCATCCTGTCACCGCCTTAACAAATTGCATCATAAAATTGGGGAAGATACCAAGGAGCACTGAAATTGTACATGCTATCACAATGGGAATGAGCATGGACAGGGGTGCCTCTTGAATACCTTGATATGTTTCACCTTCAGGCCGTTTGCCAAAGAAAGCGTTATAGGTTACCGGGGCAAAATACCCGACGTTGAGCATGGTGGATGCGATCAGGATGAGGAGTATCCCCATCTGATTTGCTTCAATGGAGCCAACCAGCAGATTCCACTTGGTCACAAAGCCGGCAACCGGTGGTGCGCCGATCATGGAGAGCGATGCTATGAAGAAGCAGGCGAATGTAATGGGCATGCTCTTCCCGAGTCCTCCCATTTCAGAAAGATCTTTCTTATGATGGGCAATCATGATTGCACCGGCACAGAAGAAGAGGGTGATCTTGGAGAATGCATGGTTCACAATATGAATCAGTCCACCATCGATTCCGGAAGGTGTGAGCAGGGCAACACCCAGGATAATATAGGAAAGCTGAGAGATAGTGGAGTAGGCGAGTCGCTCTTTCAGGTTGTTCTTCGAAAGTGCCAGGATTGAGGCGGCAAGTACCGTGAATCCGACAAAATAGGCTGTCGGGATTCCGAGGTTCAGGGCGTGCATGGTGTCCACCCCGAACACATAGAGCATGGTACGGGTGGTACAGAAGACACCAACCTTGACAACGGCCACTGCATGGAGCAGTGCGGAAACAGGAGTTGGAGCGACCATGGCACCGGGGAGCCAGTGGTGGAACGGCATGACACCGTTCTTGGCAAAACCGAAGAGACAGAAAATGTAGAGCATGATCACTATCCAGCTCTGGGTGTCACCGGTGAAGAGGCCTTCTGAAATATTGTGGGGGAAATCCAGGGTCCCTGTCAGTACATAGATCAGGATAAGAGCCGGCAGCAGGAAGAGTTTGGCTGTGGTTGTCAGATAGACAATGTACTTCTGGGCTCCGGCATAGCCATCTTTGTCCTGTGCATGGGCAACAAGAGGATAGGTGCAGACGGAAACAACCTCATAGAAGAGATACATGGTGAAGAGATTGTCTGAAAATGCCACACCGATGGCCCCGAAAATGGCCAGGGCGAAACAGGCATTAAACCGTGTCTGGGCATGTTCCTGATGGGCCCGCATATAGCCCAGGGAGTAGTAGACAGCAATGGTCCAGAGGGAAGAGGCAACGAGCGCGAAAATCATCGACATCCCGTCTGCCCGGAGAGTAACTGTGATTCCGGGAAGAACTGTGAACAGATGGTAGACAAGTATCTTGCCATGCAGAACTGCCGGGATCATTGAGGCAACTATCATCAGCAGGATAACTGATGCTGCTGATGAGACACCCTCTCGTATATTCTCGTTTTTCCCGACAAAGAGAACACCCAGGGTGCCAAAAAGCGGGACAAGAAGTGCAATGAGAAGTTTTACGGAACTGACCGTTTGTATTTCCATGACAGAGGTTCCTCTTTCCTAACCTTTAAGGTCGACCAGATCTTCAGTGTCGACTGTTTTGTAATTTCTGTATACTGCGATGGTGATACTGAGACCAATGGCTGCCTCGGCAGCGGCTATGGCCATGATAAACAGGGTAAAGATCTGTCCGACGGTGGGGTCGGGAGCCGTGAACCTGTTAAAGGCCATAAAGTTAATGGACGATGCCACCAGGATAAGTTCTGAGGAAATCAGCATTCCAACCAGTGTTCTGCGGGTGACCAGACCATACACTCCCATACCAAACAGGATGGCTGCCAGGATGAGGTAGGTGTTCAGACTGTTATGAAGATTGAGTATGGACATTTATTTGCTCCTTCCGTGACGTGCAATAACGAGCGATCCGATGATGGCAATGAGCAGCACAATGGAAACCAGTTCAAAGACCATGGAGTAGCTGGTGAGCAGCTCAACACCAATGAGTTTAACCTCACCCATATTTTCTTTGGGGAGAACAGAGAAAGTGGTATTCACTGCAAGTCCTGCCATGCCCATGGTCACAAGACCGGCCGTGATCAGACCGAGGGGACCGCTCAATGGTCCTGACGGTCCGTTCTTCTTGCTTTCCTCAGGGGCGGCAAGCATGATGGCAAAGGCGATGGTTACACAGACAGCTCCGATATAAATGAGCATCTGCATCATGGCCACAAAGGGGGAGTTGAGATAGTAATAGATGGCGGCCACTCCAATAAAGCAGAGGGCAAGTCCTGAAACAGCACGTACCAGTCGTTCAGCACTGCAGGCTATTATTCCGCCTATGAGTGTGGTTGCAAGCATGATAAGAAAGACGATACCGGCGACGGCGTCGGCATAGCCCGCAAAGCCATCACCAGTGAAAAAACCGATAACGGTTGTGGTATCAGATGGGTTCATGAGTTTCTCTCCTTCAATCTGTTGAGAAGGTCGAAGTGGAAATCTTCCTTACGGCTTGAAGCAAGATTGTATTCTTTGGAGAAGGTGATGGCGCCGAAGTTACAGCTCTCAACACACTGGCCGCACAGTGAGCAGGTGGTGAAGTTGAGGTTGTATTTGGTGAGCACTTTCTTCTTTTTGGTTTTCATCTCGCCTTTGACTTCAACTTCGTATTCAACGGATTTTGAAGCAAGACTGATGCAGCCGGAAGGGCAGGCACGCTGGCACATGCCGCAGGCCACACATTTGGGTTTCCCCTCCTCGTTCTCGACCAGCTCAATGTGACCACGGAAGCGATCACTCATCTTGATGGTTTCGTACGGGTAGGGAACGGTAACCACTGGTTTGAAGAATTCCTTGAACGTTATACCCAGACCGGTGGCCAGGGACTGCAGTCCGCGGAATATTTCGCTAAAATAGGCACCCATATTAAAATACCTTCAGTAATCCGGCTGTGAGCAGCAGGTTAAACAGTGAAATTGGAATCAATATCTTCCAGCTCAAATTGAGCAGTCCGTATATTGTGGTTCGTGGAAAGGTCCAGCGAATCCAAATAAAGGAGAAAATGAGTACATAAATTTTCAGGAGGAACCACCATACTCCGGGAAAGAGCCCGAGGGGGCAGTCCCAGCCGCCGAGAAAGAGAATAGTGATAAGACTGGCGCCGATAACGATGTTGGCGTACTCACCCATGAAAAAGAGCCCGAAACCCATACTTCCGTACTCAGTGTGAAATCCTGCGACCAGCTCACTCTCAGCTTCGCCGAGATCAAAGGGGGCGCGGTTTGTTTCAGCCAGTGAGCAGGTGAAGAAGATAAGAAAAGAGATGGGCATCAGCGGACTGCTGAGAGAGGGAACTATGTTCCAGTTCCAGATACCGCCAGACTGGGAGGCAACCAGCTCTTTAAGGTTCATGGTACCTGTCATCATCACGATGGTGATGACGGTGATCAGCATTGGAATCTCGTAGGAGATATTCTGGGACACGGCCCGGACAGACGCCATAACACCGTATTTGTTTCGTGAACTCCATCCGGCAAGGAGAACGGACATGGCACCGAGCGAGGCAAAGGCAAAAATCATCAGTACCCCGATGTCCATGGAACGGGCCACAATGGAGTCACTGAAGGGGATGGTCACAAAGCTCATGATGGCAGGGGCCATGGCAAGTACCGGAGCAACCATGAACAGTGCCTTGTCGGCACCGCCTGGGATGACCAGCTGCTTTGTCATCAGTTTCAGCCCGTCGGCAGGGGGCTGCAGAAGACCGAGTGGACCATTGACATTTGGACCGGGACGCCGTTGAATTCGTCCGGCTCCCCGACGCTCCGCCCAGACAAGGTAGGCAGCGTTCAGTGCGGCAAAAGCAATGGCAATGACCACGGCAATAACTGCGTTTAGTATTGTTAGACTCATACGACTTCTCCCTTACCTGTATAAACAATCATAGGGGGTAATGCTCTTTCTTGAATATGTAGCATCTCTGTTGTAAGTGGCTGTACTCGCAATTTATCTGTCTATTTCAGGAATAACGAGGTCCAGGCTGCCCATCATGGCGAGGGCGTCCATGATCATCATACCCTCACAGGCTTCATCAAACAAAGACATGTTGGAGTATGTTGGAGAGCGGAGTTTGAAACGATAGGCATTTTTGGTGCCGTCACTGACAATTCTGATACCAAAACTGCCACGTGCAGTCTCGACCGCCTGGTAATAATCACCTGCCGGAGGTTTGATCAGTTTGGGCTTCTTCTTGGGCATGATCGGGCCGTCCGGTAACTTGTCAAGTCCCTGTTCAATGATGCGCAGTGACTGTTCCATTTCATCCATGCGTACTTTGTAGCGTGCAAGAGAGTCGCATTCATCATAGACGGGCACATCAAAATCGAATTCAGGATAGACTGAGTAGGGTTCGTTTTTCCGCACATCAAAGTTGATGCCGGCACCCCTTGCCACAGGACCGGTTGCACCGTACTTGCGACACATCTCGGCTGAAATGGGTCCGATTCCCTCAAGACGTTTTCTGAAGATGATGTTTCCGGTGACAAGAGCGTCATATTTTTTCAGGGATTTCCGCATGCGGGGAATAAAGGCCCTTGCGCGATCAATGAACTCGTCGTCAATATCGTTGTAGAGTCCGCCGAAACGATAGTAGCAGTAGGTGAGTCGTGAACCGGTGACGGCCTCCAGCATATCAAGGATGTATTCGCGATCCTCAATGGCGTACATGAGAGGGGTGAATCCGCCAAGATCCATGACAAAGGCACCAAACCAGAAAAGATGGGAGGCAACCCGGTTCAGCTCAACTGTGATGGCCCTGATATATTCGGCACGTTCAGGGACCTCAATACCGGCTGCACGTTCAACGGCCAGCACATGACCATGGGTATAGCCAAGTGCACCGAGGTAGTCGAGGCGGCTGAGGTTGGGAAGAACCTGAGGGTAGGTTCTGTTCTCACCCATCAGCTCATGCATACGGTGAATATAGCCAAGAACCGTTTCGGCTTTGACAATATATTCACCATCCATTTCCATCTTTACACGAAGAACACCATGGGTTGCAGGATGCTGCGGTCCCACGTTCAGGGTAAAGGTTTCGCCCGGTTGGATATGAATTGGTCCGCTCATGGTTTGAAATCCTTTAAGAGGGGATGGAAGTCTGCATCTTCAGGAAGGAGCAGGGGAACAAGGTGTGGATGTCCATCAAATTTGATACCGAAAAAATCGTGGGTTTCACGTTCGTGCCAGGCGGCGCCAGGATAAATCTTTGAAATAGTGGGTACCTTTGGCTCTGAACGGGAAGTGCGGGTACGGACAACAACGCGGCATAGGTCAAAATCGTAGCGACTGAAATCATAGACAGCCTCAAGCTGTTCTTCCTTGATCCAGTCAACCCCGGTGACACATTCAAGGAAGAATCCGGCTTTATCGAGAATCATAACTGCGGCAAGCAGTTCACCCGGATCCAGCTGAACGTCTATGTCATATCCGTATTGCGCGTGATCACGTTCAATAACACCATTGACCCGTGGCTCTACCTTCTTTTTGGCTGCTTTTTTCTTGTCATCCTCTGCCGTATCTCCTTCAGCAGATTCAGCAGCAGCTTCTTCAACAACCGGCTCGGGATCTGGGAACAGCTCCCTGAGCGACTGCAGTACAGTGTCTTTTATCATTGTTGTATTCCTCTTCAGGCCTTTTCGGGATCTTTCCAGCGGTTCCAGCCGGAGACCTTGTTTTCAAGTTGGAGGATTCCTTCAAGCAGTGCTTCAGGACGTGGAGGACAGCCGGGAATATAAATATCAACGGGAAGAAAAGTGTCGGCACCGAGCACGATGGAATACTGGCCGTCAAAGACGAAGGGGCCACCTGAAATTGCGCAGTTCCCGAGTGCTATCACCCATTTCGGCTCAGGCATCTGGTCATAGAGGACCTTGATTCCCGGCATCATCTTTTTGGTGATGGTACCGGCAACGATCATCACATCAGACTGCCTCGGGGAGGGACGAAAGACCTCAGCTCCAAAGCGGGACATGTCAAACCTGGCACAACCGGTGGCCATCATCTCAATGGCGCAGCAGGCAATACCAAAGGTGAGGGGCCAGAATGAGTTTACCCGGCCTATGTTAATAAGTTTGTCGGCTGCGGCAAACTGAACAACTGACGAGGGTATCGGTTCTAACGGCGAAGGTACGTTCTGCGTTCCCACTTGAAGACTCCCTTGATCCATGCGTATACAATTGCGAGTGATAAGATTCCAACAAAGATAATGACTTCAACGAAATCCCGGTATTTAATCCCCATGTCCAGCAATTCTTGACTGTTGTAGGCAAGGGCCACAGGAAAAAGAAAAAGAACATCCACATCAAATGCGAGAAAAATAAGGGCGTAGAGAAAAAAGACCGAACTGTATCGAACCCAGGAATCACCAATGGGTTCCATGCCACATTCAATAAACTGACTGTTTTTATTGTTGAACTGTCGTGTGCCACGGGGCATCAGGAGATACACGATGACAATGGGACCAAGGGCGAATGCCAGTCCTCCGAGGGTGAAGGCCGTGATCCACAAGATATTGTCACGGTAGAGAAAATCAGAAAATTGAAGCTCCATCTAAAGGCTCCTTACAGTTGAGTTAGTCGGATGACTTTCTGATATATACACAGGTTACCTAATGAAATCGATAGTTTTTGTCAACTTAAAAGTGAATGACCATTCACTTTCAGGCTGAGTGACCCTTCATTCATTAACCCGATGGGAATTTTTTAAAATTCAGGGCTTCACATGAAAAGTATTGAGAAAAAGTATATAAATGATATGGTGATAAATCCCTAATTAAAAAAAGAGATATGAAGTATAAAAATATTTGAACAAAGGCTTTTAACATGTCTATCACATTGAGACAACTAGAAATATTTATAGCAGTTGCCGAGACGGCTCAGGTGACAAAGGCCAGTAAAAAGCTTTTTGTAACACAGTCGGCGGTGAGTATGGCTCTGGCTGAACTTGAAAATCAGCTGGGTGGTTCCCTGTTTGATCGACACGGGCGAAGTCTGCTGCTCAATGAACGTGGTCGTTATCTTCTCCCCCTTTCAAAGGAGATAATTTGTCAGGTCGGAAATGTTGAAAACATTATGTCGGAGAAGAATGACACTCTGAGCGGCAAGATAAATGTGGTGGCTTCAACAACCATCGGAGACTATATTCTGCCCTACCTCATCGGCGCTTTTAAACGCATGCATCCCCAGGTGCATATTAATATGCTGGTCTATCATACACGATATGCTGAAAGTCTGGTGCTTGATGGAAAGGTTGAGGTCGGTTTTGTCGAAGGCCATGTGAACAACCCTGATACCGTGAAACGACTCTGGTTTGAAGATGAGCTGGTGGTGATTGCAGGGCCGACTGACCCCCTTGCCCATAAGAGTCTCTTTGATGTGGAAAACGATTTCACCAACACACGGTGGATTATGCGGGAGGAGGGCTCAGGAACCGTAGCCATCTTTCGCGAGAAGATGAAAGACTACCTTGATCAGATAAACGTGATCATGGAAATGGGGCATCCTGAGGCCATTAAAAAGGCGGTCGAGTCAGGAGTCGGCCTGGCCTGTCTCTCATCACTCACTGTCTGTCGTGAGGTGGAACATGGCTGGCTGAAGACCCTGCAGTTTGAAGGGGTGGACATGAAGCGGAAACTGCAGGTGATTTCCCGGAAAAATCTCAAGATGAATGATACTCTGGCTGAGTTCCTGGCCTTTTGTGATATCATGTCCACCTGCTCTCAGTCCCGTGCCTGTCTCTCATCTCCCTGGAAACTGCAGTCCCTTCTTGCCAAGCAGTCCGTGCAGAAGAAGTGACGGGATTTGAAGGAGAATCTGAGAAAACCGCTTATGAATTACTGTAAGCGGTTTTTTTTGTGTTTTTTCCTCCATGCGGCTTCTTGAAAAAAAGCTTGCACAATGTTTAGGACGCGTTATCAAGAAATTGAGAATGCGGGGAATGTTTATCTAATATTTTTATTTTATAAGGACGATTATCATGTGGAAAAGTGTTCAGCCGGCCCCTCCTGACTCTATTTTGGGACTCACCGAAGAGTTCAGGAAAGATCAGAATCCGCAAAAGGTGAACCTTGGTGTGGGTGTCTATAAAGATGATGCCGGCAATACACCGGTTCTTCGTTGTGTCAAGGCTGCCGAAAAACAGCTTCTTGAATCGCAGACCACAAAAAGCTATCTTCCTATTTCCGGAGATCCCGGCTATGCCGCTGCTGTTCAGCGTCTCATTTTCGGCGCAGAAAGTGATGTTATCACAGCTTCTCGTGCGGCAACCATCCATGCACCCGGCGGTACCGGAGCCCTGCGGGTGGGGGCTGATCTTATCCACAGGTTCAATAACAGTGCAAAGGTGTGGGTCAGTTCACCCACCTGGGCGAATCACAATGGTATCTTCGGAGCAGCAGGATTTGAAATTTCCCGCTATGCCTACTATGACGCCGAAAGCAAGGGGCTTGATTTTGATAGAATGATGGCCGATCTTGAGAATATTCCTGCAGGTGATG
>JAMOMO010000103.1 GCA_027067035.1 Desulfobulbaceae bacterium | reverse complement strand
AGAAACGAAGCGCCGGACTTATTGGTCTTCAGAAACAGCTTGCGCCTGCAACAGCACAACAGGAAAAGCTGCAGCAGGCCCTTGAGGAACTGATGCAGGGAGCAGAAAGCAGCAAACTGCAGCACAATATTTTCTCAACCCAAAACAGCCTGCAGCAGATCGGAGACCTCCTCTGTCTTTTTCATAAAAAGACAGAGCTGACAGAAAAGATACGCACCCTGGCCGGACACAGGAAAGATACGCAGAAACAGAGAGAGACGACAGAATCAAAGCTCATCGTCTGCAGCAAGGAACTCGCTTCCAAAGAAAAGGAAGTGCAACTCCTGGAAAAAAACCTGCTCCTCCGCACACGCATTCAGTCCCTGGAAGAAGACAGACGGCAGCTCGCAGACAACGTCCCCTGCCCCCTTTGCGGTGCAACAGAGCACCCATACAGGCATGGCAAAATCCCGGATATCTCAGAAGGGGAAAGGGAATTGGATGCTGCAAAAACAGAACTCAAAAAGATCGAAAACACACTTCAAGCGCTGAGACATCAGGACATTGCAGACAGAGAACAAACAGCATCCCTTGCCAGGCAGTCCGGGGAGGCGGCAGCTGAGCTTACACGCATTGATGAGGAAATGGAAAAACTGCTTCCGCCACTCTCCCTTCCTGCACTCACCGACATTTCACTGGACCTTCTGAAAGCCACCGAGACAGATTTGCTGAAGGAACTGGAGAGCCGAAAAACGTTGTGGAAGCAGCAGCAGGGGCTCCGTGAAGAACTGGACAGGCTCAGCCGCCACCAGGAAGAGCTGACAGCGTCCTACCGGCAGCTTGAAAAGGAACTCCTTGAGGCCAGACACGCACTCACAACCAGCAGTCTCGAAAAAAAGAGATCCACGGAGCAGGCAGCGGAACTGAACCGGCAGATCAGTGAGAAACGAGAAGCCCTGCTTACAAAACTGCGTCCTTACGAAAACACTGTCCCTGAACCGGAGAAACTTTCTGTTATCCTGAATGATTTACGACAGAGAATCACGGTCTGGAAAAACTGCAAAGAGCGGGAAAAGGGTCTTGTTCCCGAGCTGGCAGGCCTCTCTTCAGCACTGAGTCACCAGAAAACACTCTGTGAAAAACTGCAAGATGCAATCATTGCAAAAAACACCGCCATCAAAATACTGCACAAACAGTTTGAAGAGCTGCAGCAGCAGCGTCACATTCTTTTTGGGGACAAAGACACCGAGAAAGAGGAGACCCGGCTTGCGGAAATGGTGACTGCCCTGCGAAAGACAGGCACAGAGCAGCTGCAGTCCCTTGGCAGAACTGAACAGAAGATATCCGGCCTGGCAACACTGCAGAAGCGCATTCAACAGGACATCAAGGATCAGGTGACTGAACTGGCAAAACAGCAACAGCTCTTTAGTGACGCCCTTTCCCGATCTCCCTTCTCCGATATCAACCGCTTTCTTGACTGCCTGCTGCCGCCGGAAACACAAACCACACTGCAGGAACTGCAGAAACAGTTTGCTGACAGAGAGCGGGAACTCACGGCACTTCTTGAAGAAAAGAAAGAGAAACTCCAACGAGAAAAAGACAGAAAGCTCTGCCCGGAAGACAACACCCAGATCAGCAGAGAGCTGACAAAGGAAGAGGCCCGCCTGGAATCAATCCAGGAAGTGATAATCAAAGCAAAAGAGCAGCTGAAACGTAACAGCCGGGACAGGGAAAGATCAAAATCACAGTTTCTGGAGATCACAGAGCAGAAGGCTGTTGTCGGCAACTGGAACAGACTGCACGACCTGATCGGTTCTGCAGACGGCCGGAAATTCAGAAATTTTGCACAGGGTCTCACCTTTGAGATGATGATACACCACGCCAACCGGCACCTGAGGGAGATGAGCGATCGTTATATCCTTGTACGGGATAAAAACATGCCGCTGGACCTGAGTGTCATCGACACCTACCAGGCGGATGAGATCAGGTCCACCAGAAACCTCTCCGGCGGAGAATCATTTCTTGTCAGCCTGGCCCTGGCCCTGGGACTGTCGCGCATGGCCTCAAACAATGTCCGGGTGGACTCACTCTTTCTTGATGAAGGATTTGGCACACTGGATGAAGATGCCCTGGAATCGGCCCTTGATACCCTGGCAGGACTCCATGGCGAAAACAAACTCATAGGGATCATATCCCATGTCTCTGCACTGAAAGATCGTGTTCCTGTGCAGATAGAGATCACTCCCGGAAGTGGTGGCAACAGCAGTATCAGCGGTCCTGGAGTATCACGGATAACCCCATGAGCTGCTGCAGAAAACTCATGCGCCATTCGGGGGACGACAGCCGTGGAGTAATCTGCCTCAACTGGGTCTTACCACTGCGTATCTTTGTTATCGCAAGCCTTGCCGCCCACTTTCTCTACAAGCTTTTCCACCAGCCGCCACCCTACGCGGTCATCCTCACCGTTGCCCATATCTTTTTCTCCTTTCTCATCCTGGCCGAATGTCGAAGAAGCGTCCGCTACCACAAGGCAATCAAAGAACTTGAGGCCATAGCCGCCAGGCAAAGAGCCCTCAACCGGAAAAATTAGATATCAGCAGGTCGCAGGTCCAGTTCCCTGCCGATCCGCCAGGCATCCACAATGGAGGCCAGCCAGCAGCAGAAGAGAAGCAGAAAGGATATCTTCAGAAAAAGAGAGGAGGCCGTTGTGGATGCCTCCGTGACAATAATCATTACTTTGGGGATGGTGGCCACCTCTCCTGCAGCAACAAGGTCCTGCAGCATGACAACCGCCTGCCGGACAATGGCGGTGACACAGAGCAGTCCACTCAGAAAAGCGACAGTAAAAAAGAGGGCACCGCGCATATACCTCGATAGAATAATCTGCCCTGCACCTGGAAATATCAGGGCAGAAAAGAGAACGCCTTTCATTACATTGCTCATGAATAAGATCCTTATTATACTGGTTGTCTCCTGCTGCCCCAATGACTTCCGCAGTGGAGAAATGGGCATAAAAACCCTGTATTTCCAACTTGCTATTTTACACCTGGTATTATAATCTTTTTATGGATCTTTTTCACACAGTTCCTCTTTAAAAAACAGCAGCAGGATAAATTTGACACGGACAGGCCTTCCCTATGAGTCACCAGGATCCACCCATATTTATAAGCCTCGGCAACCGTAAAGGTGGTGTCGGAAAAACAACCACGGTGGTCAACCTCGCCGCCTATCTTGCGATCCTTGGAAAGAAAATCCTCATCATTGACACCGATCCCCAGGCCAACTGCTCCTCCATACTTCTGAAAAACTATGAGGATCGGGATACCTCTTCCCTTGTGGCTGCCCTGGAATCGTTAGAAAGTAACAGCAGTCTTCTCCTTTCCGACTGTGCCTGTTCC
>JAMOMO010000102.1 GCA_027067035.1 Desulfobulbaceae bacterium | reverse complement strand
GCAAGTGATCCTGCTGGCAGTTCAAAGGTGGTTTTATAATAGCGCTGCTCATGTACCGCGCGGAAATGGAGACCTGTTCCGATATTCCGGTTTTTCAGCCCATCCATGAAAGCATCACGGCTCATTCCCGCCTTTTCCGTGTCAAGACGCACAATAAAGAGATGCCACGCATGGCGACTGGTGGATTCCGGTACCGTAAGGGGCAGTATCTCCTCCACCTCAGAGAGGCGCTGCAGGTAATACCCGGCCAGGGCTTCCCGCCTCTCGATAAAAGTGTCAAGCTGACTGAGCTGTCCCAGACCGAGTGCGGCAGAAATATCCATCATGTTGTATTTGAAGCCCGGTTCCAGAACCTCCGCCTGGGGACTCCGACCCTGCTGTGTCCTGTCATGGGCGTCAACGCCGAGGCCGTGAAACTTCAGGCGACGGATCTTCTGCAGCAGCCCTTCATCATCAGAGCAAAACATTCCTCCCTCGCCCGTGGTCATGTTCTTAATGGGATGAAAGGAGAATATTGAAGTCCCCCTGCCGCCGATTTTACGTCCCCTGTATTCTGTCCCCGCTGCATGGGCGGCATCCTCAACAACCGGGATGGAGCTGGATTCGGCCAGCTCCCGAATAGGATCCATATCCAGTGCTGCTCCCGCAAAATGAACAGGGACTATCAGCCTGGTTCTCTCATTGACAAGAGGTGCAATATGATCAGCACCAGTCATCAAACTGTCCTGGTCAATATCTGCAAAAACAGGCCTCGCCCCTGCAAGGACAATGAGATTCACCGTGGAAACCCAGGTCATAGAGGGGGTTATCACCTCGTCACCCGGTCCGATTCCAAGGGCTGCCAGGAGAAGGTGCATCCCGGCGGTTGCTGAAGCCAGCGCCACAGCGCTGCCGGGACAATTGCAATATTCCGAAAAATCTCTTTCAAACTGCGCTGCTCTGGGACCGGTGGTTATCCAGCCGCTGCGAAGGGTCTCTCCAACAGCCAGTATCTCTTCTTCACTTATTGATGGTCTGGAAAAGGCCAGAAACTCTTTTCGCATGGTACATTTCCTCTTTTTGAATATGGGGTATCAAATTGTATAGCAGAGGAATATGAAGAAATGATGAAGATTTAGACTGAACAGAGTATAAAAAACGATATTGATACCGTCTTTGTTAGTTCCCCTCTGGAAAAGGCAATGAAATGTAACAGGAAAATGGAGCTTTCAGTACTGAGAAAACATATGAATAAATATCTAGCACTGATTCTCGCCGGAGTGATGCTCACCGCCCTGGCCGGATGGCTGCTCTTTGGCGAATCCATGACCCTGCTCCGCCGGGCCGGCATCGGAGTTATCTGTTGCGGTGTCTGGCTCATCACCCAAACCGCCTGATAGAAAAAATGAGAATACTCGTTGTTGACGATGAAGCACCTCTTGCCGAGCAGATTCAGCTGGCCCTTGTTCAGCAGAAATACACCGCCGATACGGCACTGGACGGAGAGGAGGCACTGGACAAGATCTTCGTTGAACCCTACGATCTTATCCTGCTGGATATCATGCTTCCCAAAATAGATGGTTTCGAACTGCTTCATGAGATGCGGTCCGCCAAAATCGCCACCCCTGTCCTGATGCTGACAGGAAAGGGAGGCGTGGAGGACCGGATTAAGGGCCTGGATATGGGAGCTGATGACTACCTGGCCAAACCCTTTTCAATGGAAGAATTACTGGCACGCATACGCGCCCTTTTACGACGCAGCAACAAGCTTGTTTCTCCCGTATTGAAGACAGCTGAAATTGCGCTGGACCCTGCCAACAGAACGGCCGCGAAAGCAGGACAGCCGCTGGAACTCACCCCCAAAGAATTCTCGATTCTCGAATTTTTGATGTACAGTATGAACCGCGCTGTATCGCGTGTCACCATTGCCGAACATGTCTGGGGCGATGAATTCGACCCCTGGACGATGTCCAATTCCATTGATGTACACATCAAAAACCTGCGGAAGAAAATCGATGATTCCCAAGGCGATATTCTCCACACCGTTCGGGGGGTGGGGTATATGATCAGAGGTGAAAAAGAATGAAGATACGCAACCTGATCACCCTCTGGATAACCGGTGCCGGTCTCCTGGCTGCCATCCTCTTCTCCATTGTTATCTTCTACGAACTGATAGAACAGCCCTTTGAACTCATCGACAAAGAACTGGACAGCCATGCCTACACCCTGCTGGTCGGACTCTCTCCTCAAAACGGCAGTATGACCTCTCCTTCAAGCACAGCCATGGTGGAATCCCTTGGCAATTCCTACTGGTTTAAAATATTCGACCGGCAGCAGAAACTCATCTATGCATCCAGAATGACCGGCTTCATTGACATCCCCCTGCGGCACAAAAGACGCTACAATGTTCATATCGCGGTACCACCTGAACTGGCCCACCTGAATCAGGACAAAAGCAACCAGGTAACCTTTCGGGTCAGCCTTAGCACCATTCCTTTCGGAGGACAGCGATACACTATTCAGATTGCGAAACCCATGGAAAAACTCTGGAAAGAGATTGTCGAACTGAGTATTGCAATCGGGGTGGGCCTGCTTTTTTTCACCCTAACACTCATCCTGCTTGGCTATTTTATAGCCGGAAAGATCATACAGCCCATTGTGGAAATTAATGCACTTGCCCAGGAAATAAACGACAAAACCCTTGATAAGCGTATTCCCCTCGGCAAAAATCACGATGAACTCCATGCGCTTTCCTCGTCACTGAACCAGATGTTTGACCGCCTCCAGTTCTCCTTCAAACGTCAGAAAGAACTCATTGCCAACGCCTCCCATGAGCTCAAAACCCCCATTGCCATGCAGCAGCTTTTTTTTGGTGAGGCAGTGCAGCGGGAAGATCTGCCGGAAGACTTCAGGATGAAACTGGTCTCCCAGGCGGAAGCCACTCTGCGGATGAAACAGCTGGTGAAAAATCTTCTTGAACTCTCTGCACTTGAACTCAACGAGACCCTTGACGCCAGACCAGTGAATCTCACGGAACTCAGTGAATCTGTTTTTCAGGAGTTCGATGATATCATTGAAACAGCCGGAATAGAGCTGTCACTGGAGACCAGCGGTCCCATTCAATGCTCCGGCGACAGAGAAAAACTGAGGCGAATGCTCATCAATCTCGTTGACAATGCGATCAAATATAACCATCGGCAGGGAGGTGAGATTCGTTTTGCCCTCAGAAAGAGAGGCGGAATGGTGCAGATGACAATTTCCAATAGCGGAAGAATCATTCCCGAAGATGAGCTGGACAGTGTCTTCAATCAGTTCTACAGGGTAGAGAAATCACGATCAACTGCCCACGGCGGTTCCGGTCTCGGCCTCACCATCGTCAAACGAATTGTTGAGCTCCACCGCGGTACA
>JAMOMO010000101.1 GCA_027067035.1 Desulfobulbaceae bacterium | reverse complement strand
TTTCTTTGCGGAAGTCCGGGTCATTACCGACCCCGACACCCCGAAACGCTACAGAAAAGGAGGGCTGAGCACCATCCAGGTGGGGATCGAATCCCTCTCCAGCAGCCTCCTCAAAAAGATGCACAAAGGCACCACTGCCATTGAAAACATCGCTGCCATGCGACAGAGTGCCGAAGCGGGAATGATCCTTGACGGCAACCTGATCACTGATTTTCCCGGAAGCAGCCGTGCTGAAATTGACGAGACACTGACGAATCTGGACTTCGTTCTCCCCTATCCCCCACTGGCGGCAGCCTCATTCTTCCTCGGCCACGGCTCCCCCGTTGCCCGGGACCCAAAGGCCTATGCTATTTGTGCCGTAACCCGTCACAGCAACAATCAGCTTCTTTTTCCCGAGAAAATACTCAAAGAACTCACCATGCTCATCAAGGGCTACCGGGGTGATCGCCTCCTGCAGAAAAAGCAGTGGCGTGGGGTGAAGAGGAAGATAGAACAGTGGAACAGCTTTCACAAAGAACGAACGGGCCGCACCCACCCGCTCAGCTACCGGGACGGCGGGAATTTCCTGATCATATATCAGGAACAGCTCAATGAGCGTACCCTGCGGCACCGCCTCCAGGGCAGCTCCCGGAAACTATACCTCTTCTGCAGGAAAATCAGAACCATGGAAGAAATACAGGCAGCCTTTCCTGCCATTAAAGAGAAGAGCCTGCGAATATTTTTCCAGGATCTCTCCAGTAAAAAACTGCTCTTTGAAGAAAATGATCATTTTCTGGCCCTGGCCATCAGCAGCTGAGATTTGGTGCTTTCCTTCTTTTTGAGATATAAGTACAATGCGTAAAATTTTATAGTAAATCACGGGCCGCAGGCCTCAACCAACAGGTTACAGACATGACAGAAGAGAGTAGCAGTTTTGCAGAGCTTTTCCAGGCAAGTGAATCCGCACCGGTACGCCGCCTGAAACCGGGACAGAAGATAAGTGCCACCATCGTGGGGATCAGTGGAGAATCTGTCTTTCTCGATACAGGAGGAAAAAGCGAAGGAATCCTGGACGCATCCGAGATCAGAGGTGACGAGCAGAACGAGGCCCCGGCCGTTGGTGACACAATTGATGTCTACTTTCTCAAGGCAAAGGGGGGCGCTCAGCTCTTCACCATCAGCATCGGTTCTGGAAAAAACACCGAGCACCTGGAAGAGGCCTGCCGCAGTGCCATTCCCGTGGAAGGACTGGTAAAAGAAGAGATAAAGGGCGGATTTGAAATCACCCTCGGCGGGTCCATCCGTGCCTTTTGCCCCTATTCACAGATGGGACTGCGCCGGGTGGACGATGCAGCAGCCGAATATCTGGGAAAACGCCTTAACTTTCTCATCAGCCGTTATGAAGAGAACGGCAGGAATATTGTAGTATCAGCCCGGGAGCTGCTGGAAGCCGAGAGGGAGAAACTCCGTGATTCACTCAAAGAGACTCTCTCCGAGGGAGACACCCTTGAGGGCACCATCAGCTCCATCCGTGATTTTGGTGCATTTGTTGATATCGGCGGGGTGGACGGCCTGGTCCCCATCTCTGAGATCGGCTGGAGCCGGGTGGAGAATATCGCGGACCACTACTCCGTGGGCCAGAACGTCAGTGTCCTTATCAAAAAGCTGGACTGGGACAACAATCGCCTCACCCTCAGCATCAAAGAGACCCTCACCGACCCCTGGGAAGAAGCTGCAGCACAACTGAGCAGCGGCCAGATCATCACCGGGAAAGTGGCCCGCCTGGCACAGTTCGGGGCCTTTGTCACCCTGGCGGAAGGAGTGGATGGACTGATCCACATTTCAAAGCTGGGAAAAGGCCGCCGTATCAACCATCCCCGTGAGGTGCTGGAGGAAGGGCAGGAGATTGAGGTTCAGGTTGAAAGTATTGACAGCGACGAGAAACGGATCAGCCTGGCACCTTCTGACTATGTGAGTCCGGAAGATGATCAGAAATCAGAAGACACACTGGTCAAGAATTTTCAGAAGAGCCACAAAAAAGAGAGCTCGACCCTGGGAACCCTGGGTGATCTGCTCAAGAAGAAACTTGCCGAGAAATCCGGAAAATAGCCGCTCGTCGCACCAGGGAATTCTTTCTTTCCGGAGTCATTTGCTTTCCTCCGCTCAGGCGCGCAGCGGGATGAACAGCTGCGGCTACTTTTTAATACCGGCCTTGTTCATCTTATAACGCAGCACCCGCTCGCTTATCCCCAGCGACTCTGCGGCCTTGGTCTGCACCCAGTGGTGCTCCTCCAGGGCCGCAAGCAGCATATTTCTTTCCACTTCGGCAAGACGTTTACTGAGCAGTCCCCCTTTCTCCTGATGTTCCCGAATCTCAGGTGGAAGGTCGGATACTTCAATAACAGAACCCCGAACCAGAGTCACCAGGCGCTGTATCATATGTTCCAGCTCCCGGACATTTCCGGGAAAATTGTACTTCACCAGCTGGCTCATGGCCTCACTCTCAAAGGCAATGTCATTTGTTGCATATTTTTTCAGGAAATAGTCCACAAGCTCCACAATATCATCACGACGTTCCCGAAGGGGCGGTACAACCAGCTCCAGGACATTGAGTCGAAAAAAGAGGTCTTCGCGGAAACTTCCTTCAGTAACCATCTTTTTAAGATCCTTGTTGGTGGCCGTAAGCACCCTGGCATCAACATCGATCTCCTTTTCACTCCCCACCCGACTCACCTTCTTCTCCTGCAGTGTCCGAAGGAGCTTGGCCTGAAGGTGCAGGGGCAGTTCCCCCACCTCATCGAGAAACAGAGTTCCGCCGGCGGCAAGTTCAAAACGTCCCCGACGCCGTGCTGCAGCGCCGGTAAATGCCCCTTTTTCATGACCAAAGAGCTCTGACTCGAAAAGGTTCTCAGGAATGGCCGCGCAGTTCACCTCGACAAACGGCCCATCTTTTCTGGGTCCCATCAGATGAATGAGCCTGGCCACAAGTTCCTTACCTGTGCCTGTCTCACCATGAATCAGAGCTGCCCATTCCGTTGGCGCAATGCGGTAAATCAGGGAGAGAAGCTCCTTCATCGCCCTGCTTGAGCCGATTATGGATATGGGCAGCTCAATCTCCTCCAGCGACTCCGCAATCTTTTCAGATTCCTGCTGTACCGTGATACTCTTTTCAATCCTTCTGATCTTTTCAAGAAGGGAGGTGAGATCAACGGGTTTTTCCATGAAATCATCTGCTCCGAGCTGCATCACCTTCACTGCGGTTGTCACATTCCCGTATGCTGTAATCATAATGGCGCGTACCAGAGGGGAGGCGACGCGCATCTTCTCAAGAAGCTCGTCCCCGTTCATATCATCCATGCGATGATCCACAAGCACAAGCTCCACGGGAAACAGCTCAAAAATCTTCAGCGCCTCCTCACCTCCCGAGGCG
>JAMOMO010000100.1 GCA_027067035.1 Desulfobulbaceae bacterium | reverse complement strand
AGCCGGACCTTTGGCGGTCCATGACTTTTTGGCCCTGGCATTTGCCCAGAGCTGCTGCCAGTCGAGATCATCATAAGTAGTGTGAGAATGCATGGTGTTCACCTTTTCTGCGTCATATTTCGGCTGCGGCTCCGGTATCAGAGGCTTCAAAAGAGTAGCACAGGCAAATTGCTTGTGCAAGCCATTGCCGAAAATGTTTGACACGGCCAGGTCAATATGGTTAATATTGTCTCTTTGTTGATTTTACGTCCTGCGAATAGTTGAGATTCAGTGGACAGGTTGTGCAGGACACAGATATCCGGGAATGACAGCGAATCTCTGTAATTTGATAACTACCCGGTTTTTAGAGTGATTAAACCGCATTGTCGCGGACAAGGAGTAAGTGATGAGTAAACGTACTTTTCAGCCCAGTAATATTAAACGGAAGCGTACCCATGGATTTCGTTCCAGAATGTCCACCCGTGCAGGTCGTGCAATTCTCAATGCCCGTCGTGCCAAAGGTCGTAAGCGTCTTTCCGCTTAACTGACGTTGCCGAGGTTTAAACTCCCGAAAACAGCCCTGATTCGTAAGGGTCGGGAGTTTGATACGGTGTATCGGCAGGGAAAGCGCTGGCATGGAAAAGGCTTCTCTCTGATTTTCTGTCCCAATGAACTGGGATACAACAGGATCGGAATCAGTATCCACAGAAAGCTCAAAGGGGCGGTGAAGCGAAACCGGATCAAGCGGATTATTCGCGAGTCCTTTCGCCTTGAACGGTCCCTTTATCCGCAATGTGCTGATATTGTTTTTGCAGTTCGTCCCGATTTTTCTCTGAAATCTCCTGCCGAAATTGCCTCTTCTGTCGCAAAACTTGGAACGTGAAGCTGATGCTTTGCAGTGGGAAGGATGTGTGATGGCTGTCAGAATGAACTATCTCTTTTTGGGTCTTCTTGATTCATGAAGATTCGTCTGCTGATACAACAGGTTCCTCTGACCTTGATTCGGGGCTACCGCTATATCATCTCTCCGCTCCTCCCCCCCAGTTGTCGTTTTACCCCTACCTGCTCCTGTTATGCAATTGAGGCCATCCAACGCCATGGCACATTGCGGGGCATTTTACTCTCTTTCGGCCGTATAATGCGCTGTCATCCTTTTTGCAGGGGAGGCTATGATCCTGTTCCTCCTCACGCTGCAAAAAAGTCGTGTCACGATACCTGTGACGGCTCACAGGACAGCAGCAAGAGGTGCCCTACTCAGACGCTGACGTCCTAGCGTCCTTTTTTTCTATTTTACTACGTGGTAAAAGCATGGATATCTACAGAACTTTTTTAGCAATTATTATTTCCTTTGTCATTCTTATCGGCTATCAGTATTTCTTTGTGGGCTTTGGTCCGGCCGATGCTCCCCAGGAAAATATCGTGGTGGAGACCGAAACTGCAAACCCTGACACGCCGGTGGTGAAAGCAGCAGACAAGGTGGCGAAGACACCCGCAGCCCCTGTGCAGGTAATGAGTCGCCCGGACAGGGCAGCCAGGACCCTCACCGTGGATACCGACCTCTATACAGCAACTCTTACCGAGGATGGCGGTGCTGTCACGAGCTTTGTTTTAAAAGATTACAAAGAGACATCTGATCCGGATTCCCCCGGAATGCAGCTGGTAAAAGTTGATGGCAGCCAGGGCTTCCCTCTGGAGTTCTCCTGGGGAAGTGTGGCCCCGACGGCCACTTTTTATGATGCCGGCGGCAGCGAAGTAAGTTTTCAGGGAAATAAGGGCGATCTCTTAATGACAGGTCAGGGCAATGGCCTTCAAATTGAGCGGCACTACAGCTTTTCCAAAGACAGCTATCTCATGGAGCTGAAGGTTCGGGTGAAAAATGTTTCTTCCGGCGTGCTTCAGGGAAATGCCGCACTGCACCAGCTCAATACTCCGTTCAGGGCAGACGGCCCTGGCAGCAGGCTCCTGTTTGTGGGACCTGCCTACTATATGAATGATTCTCTCACCGAGGTGGATTCTGATCTCTATGAGACCGGTCCGGCAACGGTGAGCGGCAGGATGGACTGGGCGGCCTACGAAGGCACCTACTTTATCTGCGCCATTCTGCCCCAGGACACAAGTGCCACCTCCATGACCATGGAGGCCTTTGATGAAGAGGGGGTCAAGATAAAGATGAACAGTGATCTTGATACCCTGCAGCCCGGAGAAGAGAAGGTCTACAGCTATAAGCTCTTTTTCGGCCCCAAAAAGCTTGATATTCTCAAATCCGTTGGCTCAAACCTGGATAAGGCGGTCAACTTCGGCTGGTTCGATGTCATAGCCCAGCCCACCCTCTATCTCCTGAATCTCTTTCATGGTATTTTCAAAAATTACGGTATCGCCATTATTCTGGTGACCATCATCTTCAAGGCAATCTTCTGGCCAATCACCCAGAAAGGTTTGAAGTCCATGAAGAATATGCAGAAGCTGCAGCCGAAGATGGCCAAGCTCAAGGAGAAGTACAAGGGTGATCCCACCAGGATGAATCAGGAGGTGATGAACCTCTATAAGACCTATAAGGTCAACCCCCTTGGCGGCTGTCTGCCCATGGTCCTGCAGATTCCGGTCTTCTTTGCCCTCTACAAGGTGCTGCTCATGTGTATTGAGCTGCGGCATGCGCCCTTTATGCTCTGGATCACAGATCTTTCTGCTCCGGATCGTCTCTATATCGGTTTTGACATCCCCTATGTTCACGGCATTCCGGTGCTGACCCTGCTCATGGGTGCTTCGATGTTTCTGCAGCAGAAGATGACCCCCACAACAGCTGATCCGACACAGGCAAAAATTATGATGTTTCTTCCTGTGATATTCACCTTTATGTTTGTTAACTTTGCATCCGGTCTGGTTCTCTACTGGTTTGTCAACAACCTGCTCGCGATCCTCCAGCAGCAGATGATCAATCGCCAGTCAAAGGCCTAACCCCTTTCCAAGTCAGACAGGATCTGAGAGCGGCGGCTAGAGTCTGCAGCTCTCAGTTTTTTTCTGACGATTCCCCCTTAGGATGATATAAAAAATGTCTTCAGGAAAAAGAGATTTTTACGGAAAAGAAGTAACTGATGCCATAAAAAAAGCCTGTGATACCCTGCAGGCGCCCCAGGAAGAACTGGCCATTGAGGTTGTGGAAACCGGTTCCATGGGTATTTTCGGACTTATTCGCAAAAAGGCCCATATCCGTGCGGCGGTAAAAGGGCTTGAGCCGGAAGGTAACGATAAAGAGTCACAGGAAACAGTGCCGCCCGCAGAAGAAACGGTCTCTGTTGCCGGAGAACAAAAGCTCCGGCCTGAAAAAAGTGCTGAGGCGGCGGTTGAAAAGAGCAGTGATGCTGAACCGGAAGTTGAGTCGGAGCCGAAGCAGAAGCCGGAACCGAAGCAGAAGCCGGAACCGAAGCAGAAGCCGGAACCGAAGCAGGAA
>JAMOMO010000099.1 GCA_027067035.1 Desulfobulbaceae bacterium | reverse complement strand
AGCGACCCGCTCCCCGTACCCGAACAGCCCGGCCACTCAGCCAGCTGCAGGATCCTCAAGCCCGCCCGCATCCTGCTTGTTGACGACAACGAAGACAACCGCAACCTCCTCTGCCTCTACCTTCGCAACACCCCTTTTATTCTGGAAACGGCCGAAAACGGGGCAGAGGCAGTGACCATCTTCAAACGTTCCTCATTTGACATGGTCTTCATGGACATCGAGATGCCGGTGATGGATGGTTACGAGGCCACCAGAAGATTACGGCAGTGGGAAAAAGAGCAAGAACTGGAAGCAACACCCATCATCGCCCTCACGGCCCATGCCTTTGTCCGCTTCAGGAAAAAATGCATGGAGGCCGGATGCTCCGACTACCTCACCAAACCCATCCGTCGTGCCAGCCTCATCCATACCATCTCAGCCCATCTCAAGCATGACCGCAAGGAGTCCACCCGGAAAACCGGCTCCCGCTCGCCAGCCCAAAACAGTGCGATGGACCCGGAGCAGTTCCCCCGGGTCTCCCTTGACCCGAAAATCAGAAAACTTATCCCCAGGTTCCTTGAAAACAAACGGGAAGATGCCCTGCAGCTGATCAGGACCCTTCAGTCAGGAGACATGGAAAAACTGCAGAAGCTCTCCCATACCGTCAAAGGAACTTCCTGGATGTACGGTTTCAAAGAACTCGGCGACCTCTGTTTCGCCCTTGAACATGCCGCACGGGACAGTAACCTTCAACAGGCCACCCGGCTCACCCGTCAGATCCGTGATTATCTTAATGATGTGGCCATCTCCTACCAGAAAAACTGACAGCCCCTCTGCCGTCCGGACAGACCCGCATAATCCTGTTTTCTGAGAATAGCCTTGCATTTCCACAGCCGTTTTTGTATTTCTTGCAGTAACTGATCGTAAAAATACGTTTTCTGTCTTTCCATAACCCGCACCTCACCACCCTTTTCCACCTCGTGCCGATGAGCCAAGACAACAACATACCGTCCTCTCTTCAACCTGATTTCAGCCCGGAAAGCCAGGCTCCCCGTACCATTATCTCCACAGCCTCCCTGCTGCCATCCTGTGAATAATAACAAGAATGATACCGCCCTGAGATATCACAGGGACAGCTTTGAGTACCACAAACTCAAACCCAACAATATCGATCGAATCCAGATCGATATGATCCCTGAGGGTTCCCATGTCCTTGAGATCGGCTGCTCCACCGGCTTTATGGCCGAGTATCTGGTTCAGAAGAAAAACTGTCGTTTTCTCGGTATTGAAGCTGAAATCGAACCCACCCTGGTGGCGCAGGAACGCGGGCTGGAAGTGATTTCCGGCTTCATTGAAGAAGAGAGCGTCAGAAAAAAGATTGATGCCCACACAGCAGAACACGGCCCTTTCGAGATCATTTTCATGTCACAGGTTATCGAACATATTGCCACCCCCCGGCAGACCCTGGAGATTCTCAAACAGTGGATGCACCCCGAGTGCCACCTGGTCATCTCCACCTGCTCCATTGCCCACTGGAGATGTCGTTTCAGACTCCTCTTTGGAATCTGGCGTTATGAGGATTATGGAGTGTTTGACCACAGCCACCTCCGTTTTTTCACCATCAACAGTTTCAGGGAGCTCCTTGAAGAGTGCGGGTTTGCAGTGGTTGAATTCGGCTACTCCTTTGAGGACATCTGCCCGTTCAAGATTTTGTTCGGAACCCGCATCATCGCCCCGTCTGACGTACTGCGTCTCATCCCGTTTGCTGGAATGCGACTGCGCAGGGCCTACACGGATCTTGCCAAAAACCTTATCAGCCATCAGTTTGTCTATAAAGTTCGACTTCCCCAGGTTTGACTTATGTTGTTTCATTCGAAAAAAAAGCCCCCCCTCACCAGGGAACAGTTCAACAATCCACGATTCAGCATCGGAGAACACACCTACGGATCTCCTGAAATAAAATCTTTCAACGACGGGACCAGGCTCAGTATCGGAAAATTCTGTTCCATCGCCTCAAAGGTTACCATCCTTCTCGGCGGCAACCATCGTACAGACTGGGGAAGCACCTACCCTTTCCCCGACCTCACTGAACGATGGCCGGAAGCGGAAGGTATCAGCGGGCACCCGCAGACAAACGGGGACCTCTCCATCGGCAACGATGTCTGGATCGGTTACGGAGCCACCATCCTCTCAGGTTTACAGATCGGTTCCGGTGCCGTCATCGGCGCCTGCAGCGTGGTTACCGGCGATGTTGCGCCCTACGCAATAGTGGCCGGAAACCCTGCCCGGCTGATACGAAAACGATTCCCCCCCGAGCTGTGCAACCGGCTCCTGGAGCATGCCTGGTGGGATCTGCCCATTGACACCATCCGAAAAAACATCGATATAATCTGCAGCCCGCAGATTGACAAACTCCTTCAGATCACCCCATGAACTCCACACCCGTCTGCAGTATCATCATCGTCTCCTACAAAAACTTTGAGGAGACAACCGGGCCATGCCTGCAGAGCCTGCGACGTTGTCCCGAAGACATTGAGATCATTATTGTCGACAACAGCTCAGGTGCCGCAACCCGTGAACAGCTCACACTGGCAGCAGAAAAAGATCCACGGATACAAATCCACTTTCTTGAGGACAACCGCGGCTACGCAGCCGGAAACAATATTGGTGCCAAGGCGGCAAGCAGCCCCCTGCTGCTCCTTCTCAACTCCGACACCCTGGTTCCCAGAAACGCCGTCCGGGATCTCTGCTCTCTGATGGAGAGAAATCCACAGTGGGATATGCTGGGACCTGTCACCAACAGTGCAGGCAGTGACCAGGAGATTTTCTGTCCCGGCAGCAGTCCCGAAGAGATCCTGCTCTCCGGAAAGCACTGGTGCGAGAACAGTCCCGGGATACACTTTCAGACCGACCGGCTCATCTTTTTCTGCGTTGTTATCCGCAGCAGGCTGTATCAAAACTTTCACGGCCTGGATGAAGAGTTCGGCCTGGGCTACTACGAAGACACCGATTTCGTGTACCGCGCCGTCAAATCGGGAAAACAGCTGCTTATCACTGAAGAGGTCTTTGTCTATCACAAGGGAAAGGGGAGTTTTTCAAAAAAATCAGGTGCCGTGCGAAAATTGATGAAGCGGAACAGAAAGCTCTTTAAAAGAAAACATGGTCATGGCGAAACCACCGACCACTGGCGCATCAAGAACCTTCAGGCTCTTGAAAGATACCACGACTGCCTGCAGCACGGTGGTGCACCGCAGCAGCTGCAATATGCATTTTCAAACCGGCGTCAGCTGGCTGAAACACTGCTGCCGAACAGTCCCGTCAAGCGTTTTTTTTACCGACGAAAACTCAACAGGGCGATAACTCTGTTTAACAATAGCCTGAATCCGCGATGAAAATGTGAAAAACGGCTGTTTCACCCCTCTCTCCGGTTTCGCCCTGCAGTGTACCCGCGCCGG
>JAMOMO010000098.1 GCA_027067035.1 Desulfobulbaceae bacterium | reverse complement strand
ATAATACCGACGGCAACGACATAGGGCGCATCGTGGCCGCTGTTCAAAACGGAGCCACCATTGTTGATGCGGGTGACGCCTCCTTTACCGGATTCTACGGTCCGCCCCCAATACTCACTGTTATCCAGACATTGAAGGACCTTGGTTACAATGCCGCCACCATAGATGAAGAAGCCGTTATTGAGACCTCTGAGGTTATTCGGGATGAACGCCAGCATTATCAGGCGTTTGAGTCACAAATCAAAGGGTTCCAGCCCACTGTGCAGATCCATAAGCTTCCCGGTGGAGCCATGGGTTCCAGTCTTGAGCAGGCAGTAAAGGGCGGATTCCTTGATAAAATGCCGGATATTCTGCATAAAGAGCTGCCCCGTGTTCAAAAAGAACTTGGCAACTACTGGTCGGTTACCCCCGGCTCCCAGATTCTCTGGACAACAGCCGTCTCCAATGTCCAGGGTGGCGAACGCTATGGCAATGCATCCGGTGACCTGAGAAATCTCCTTCTTGGCAAGTATGGACCTTTTCCGTTCTACGAGCCGGAAGAGTGGATTTTCGAGAAGGTCCTCGGCAAAGACTGGAAGAAAGTCCTTGAAGAAGAAGGCGGAGTGGAAGATATCGGTGACATGGATATCGAGAAGGAAAAAGAGATACTCACTGACCGGATTGGCGAAGAGCCAACCGACCAGCAACTGGTTCTCTATCTCCAGCACCCCAACGATGCCGTTGAGTTCTTTAAATTTGAATCAAAATTCGGTAAGGTCTACGTTCTGCCTCCATCCATCTTCCTCCATGAAGGCGGATTTGAAGCAGGAGAGACAATCAGCTTCACCGACCACACCGGGAAAGAACATCGGGTGGAAGTTGGGCCTTCCATCAAGGATGAAGATGGAGAGACCAGTGTTTACCTGAACGTTGACCATCACCAGAGGGTTTACACATTTGAGGCGGATCTTGCTGAGGGCGCAGTTGCAAAACCTGCCACCATGTCCAAAGAAGAAATACTTGTCCTTGCCAAGGCCGGTGATGTACGTGCCACCTTTGCAGG
The DNA here is from genome assembly GCA_027067035.1 of Desulfobulbaceae bacterium. GTDB lineage: Bacteria > Desulfobacterota > Desulfobulbia > Desulfobulbales > Desulfocapsaceae > Desulfocapsa. The sequence goes on along the minus strand of JAMOMO010000098.1, from coordinate 14,441 downwards.
AAATATCTGTGAGATTTCCGTTGAAGAAGGACAGAGCGTTTCAGCCGGAGACAAGGTTGCGGTGATGGAGGCCATGAAGATGCAGACCCCGATCAACATTGAGATTGATGGTATTGTCACTGCTGTATCGGCCAAGGTCGGTGATGCACTGCAGCCTGGGGATAAAATTCTCAAGGTAGATATAGACGAATAACTGTTCTCTGGATGGTTCAGACAAAAAAAGCCCCTTCATATGATATTATGAAGGGGCTTTTTTGTGCGTTGCAGCAGAATGAAGTGAAAACAGAATAAGCTTTGGGATTTCCAATAAATATGGAGCCGACAAGCGGGATCGAACCGCTGGCCTACGCTTTACGAGAGCGTCGCTCTACCAACTGAGCTATGTCGGCTGTTTTTCCGGAGAAGCTCTTTTGCTTTGACTTCAGATGAAAACAATGTTTTCTTTGCAAAGCCTGTATAGCAAGCTAGTTGGCCAAAGTCAAACCTTTTCCATTTTCAGTACGTGTCGGTGAATCATCCTTATGCGACAAGCGATCTCTGCAATCGTCATCCTCTTTCTGCTCTGCTCCTGTTCTGAAAACAGGGACGAGGAAAACAGTACAGATACTGCCGAACAGTCACAGACTCAAACTGCCCCATCCGCACCCGAAAGCTGTATTTCCTGCCACGAGATGACACTTGATAAAAACCATGACTTCGGCTGCAGCGGATGCCATGGTGGAGACGAGAAAACCGGAGACAGAGAACGTGCCCATGCAGGCCTGATCAGACAACCGGCTCACCCGGACAACATGGCACTCAGCTGCGGCAGATGTCACCGGTCACTGGTTGACAGTAATGCCCGCTCCAGTCACTTCACCCTCCGCAATGCGGTAAATATTGTGCGCAGGGCCTTTGGTGCGACTCAGGATATTTCATCCCTTGTGGATATACCCGTGACAGAGATACCGGAGACGCCACTGCAACTTGCAGATGATCTCTTAAGGCGCCGCTGCCTGCGCTGTCACCCCTACTCCTCAGGAGACCGGTATCCTGCCGTGGCGCGTGGTACCGGATGCGCCTCCTGTCACCTTGAATTCTCCAAAGGAAAACTGGTCTCGCACTCATTCCTGAAAAAGCCAACAGACAGACAATGCCTGCAGTGTCATTACGGCAACAGGGTCGGGGCAGACTATTATGGTCGCTACGATCATGATATGAATGATGAGTACCGAACCCCCTATACCACCCGACAGGAATACTTCCGCCCCTATGGAATCGAATACCACCAGCTCAGTACGGATATTCATCAGCAAAGAGGGATGGTCTGCATTGATTGCCATTTCGGCACCTCCCTGATGGGAGTCACCGACTCAGCTGTCAGCTGCCAGGATTGTCATTCCGCGGAGCTCCCTGCCACAGAAAAAGCTGCAAATATCAGTCGTGACCCATCCGGCACAAAGTACGTTCTTCAATCAGCGAATGGCAGACTGCACGATATTCCCGTCATGAAACATCCTGCCCACAAAAAATACAATTCCACGGTGAACTGCCAGGTATGTCACGCTCAGTGGGCCTTTACTGACAGAGGAACTCACCTTCTGCGCAATGATCTGGATGAGTACGATGATTTTGCCAGGTTAAGTGTCCAGGGCAGCTTTGAAGTGGAAAAGGTAGTTATCAACAACCTTGATTTTTCCCGTGACGAGATCCCGCACACCATGTCAGATAAAATCACCGGACAGGAAAAAACCGGTCTCTGGTACCTGGGCTATGAAACAAGACGCTGGGAAGATATCATTATCGGACGTGACTCCGATGGGAAACTCCAGGTCATGCGCCCATTACTCGACATGTCTCTCTCCTGGGTCGACGAAGACGAGGAACTCCGTTTTGACAACCTGCGCCCCGGCAGTACCACTCACGGCCTCAGCCCCTACATTCCGCATACCACCGGCAAGGCAGGACTCTTTTACCGGGAACGACTCAGGCACTATCTCCGGACCGGTCATGATACAAAAAGATAACATGGACAACTCTATTCAGCAGGGCTTCCTGAAAAGGATCTGTGCCACTGCATTGCATGTATGCCTCATCCTTTCCGTTACCGGATGCAGCCTGCTTCTTATTCAGGATAAGGCAGCAGCCGCACGACAGAAACGTATTCCCGCGACTCAGAAGCCCTATATCATAAACAACCGCCTCTACTCTCCCCTGCCCTCTTCCGTCGGCTATGAAGAGTACGGTATAGCATCCTGGTACGGAAAGGATTTCCACGGAAAGCCTACTTCCAACGGCGAAACCTATGATATGCATGATATCACAGCCGCCCACAAGCTCCTCCCCATGCACACCATGCTCCTTGTTACCAATCTTGACAACGGCAGGGAGACGGTTGTCAGAGTCAATGACCGGGGACCTTTTGTGCAGGGAAGAATCATTGATCTCAGTTATGCTGCGGCAAAAAAACTGGCTATTCTGGAATCCGGTATTGCCCGTGTCAAGATTACAGCGCTTGGTGAACTGCGCAGCGATGCGAAACACAGTGGTAAACGCTTTAAAAAGTATGCGGATCTCAAATCTGGTGAATATTACGTCCAGATCGGAGCATTTACACAGAAATACAACGGGATAAAGCTACAGGAAAAGTTTCTTAATGCGGGGCACCGTGCGGTGATCCGCAAGGCGAAGATAAATGGTAAAACGTTTTACAGAGTACAGGTGTACGTGGGGAAAACGCTGAACAGTGCCAGAAGAAGTGAGCAGGCCCTTATCAACAAGGGATACAAAGGAGCCTTTGTCCTGGCACGCTAGTTAACAGGCGCTGCGTGAGATGTCCGCCTGGCGCACTGTGTGGACAAACTCTCTGAGCCTGTCATGATCTTTGATACCCGGTTCAATCTCAACACCGGAATTGACATCAACCCCAAATGGTGCAGCAGCAGAAATAGCTTCCAGCACATTATCAGGTCCCAGCCCGCCCGCAAGGATCATGGGGCGCTGGAGATCGAGACTGCTTATAATGCTCCAGTCAAAGCTGCTGCCCGTTCCTCCGGCACTCCCCTTCACATATGTGTCCAGCAGAAAGCCGTGCACAAGCTCATCATAGGGCGTAAATTCATCTCTGGTGCTTGTATCTGAAACACGAAACGCCTTTATCACATGGCACGGCGCCGCAAAGCGCTCTACCCGCTCGCAGTATTTCGGGTTTTCACGACCATGTAACTGGGCATGAGAAAGCCCGCAATATTCGACTATTTCCTCAACCTCCTCTCGTTCACGGTCAACAAAGACCCCCACACAGTCAACAAAAGGCGGCACTTTGGAGACAACGGCCCGAACAAAATCAGGATATACATTCCGGGGACTCTTTTCGTAAAAAATAAATCCCAGGGCGTCAAGGCCTGCTTCCACGCCGGCCGCAACGTCTTTTTCCCTCGTCAAACCACACATCTTGATACGTGTCCGTGAGTACATTCTTTTTCCTTAGTCTCCCCGTAACCCCTGTAAACTGTTTCCACCTTTCTCACCGCGCATAAGGGTCTCTCCAATGAGCGCGGCGCAGACCCCTGCATCCCCCAGGCGATGAATGTCATCTGCTGTTTTCAGGCCCGATTCGCCGACCACCGCAATGTGATCAGGGATACGTTTCCTGAGTCGAAAAGTTGTTTCTGTATCCATTGAGAAATCTTTGAGATTCCGGTTGTTAATTCCAATCAGATCCGCATCGGTGTTCAGCACTGTATCCAGCTCGGTTTCGTCATGCACTTCAACCAGGCAATCCATGGAATATTCAGTTGCCTGAGCCAGAAAATCCCTCAATTGAGAAAGATCAAGTATTGATGCCATGAGAAGAATTGCATCCGCTCCGCAGATATGTGCCTCTTCAATCTGCAGGGCATCAATGATAAATTCCTTGCGCAGAACAGGCAATGCCACATTCTCCCGTGCCTGAAGAAGGTAGAGTAATGATCCCTGAAAAAATTCCTCGTCAGTTAAGACTGAAATAGCCTGAGCACCATTTTTTTCGTAATTTCTGGCAATACTTATGGGGTCAAAATCTGGACAGATCAGTCCTTTTGAGGGAGAGGCCTTTTTGGCTTCCGCTATGATTGCAACTCCCGGATAATCCAGGAGAGCCTGACGAAATCCCCTTGGCGGAGGAATTTCTTTTTCCGCATAGGCAGCAGGAATCTGCACCCCGCGACTTCGAAGCAGCTCCACCTCTTCTTTTTTCTTTGCGACGATGGTATCTAGAATATGCGCCATATCTGTATGTTGCCTGCCATGCATCATGCACAGCATTAAAGGTTATCTGTTACTGTAAGAGACAAGATGATCAAGTTTGGCAAGGGCTTTTCCGGAATCAATGGTGGCTGCCGCAAGCTCTATCCCCTCTTGCAGGTCAGCTGCAGACCCGGCAACCATAAGTGCTGCACCACTGTTTAACAGGACCATATCACGCTTTGCCCCCTTTTCACCGCCAAGCACCGCCCTCATCTGTGCAGCTGACTCGGCGGCATCGACGCCGCCCTGTAAATCCGCAATGTCGGCCCTGGCAAACCCGAGTTCTTCAGGATCTATGGAGTAGGTATTCACCTCTCCATCCTTGAGTTCAGAGACTCTGGTTTTACCGGTGACCGTCAGTTCATCAAGGTTTCCCTCACCGTGGACAACAACGGCCCGTTTTGAACCAAGCTTTCCAAGAACCCTTGCCAGCGGCTCTGTCAACCCGCCATCAAAAACACCAAGTACCTGCACATTGGCTCCAGCCGGATTGGTAAGCGGACCAAGTATATTGAATATGGTACGGATTCCCATCTCCTTACGGGGTCCGATGGCATACTTCATCGCCCCATGGAGGGCCGGTGCAAAGAGAAAACCGATACCCACTTCTCTGATGCACTCTCCTATCCTGTCTGCATCTATCCCAAGTGAGACACCTGCGGCCTCCAGCACGTCAGCACTGCCACAGTTACTGGAAACCGAACGATTTCCATGCTTTGCCACCGGAACACCGGCGCCTGCAACCACAAAGGCTGTTGTTGTTGAGACATTAAAGGTTCCGGAACCGTCCCCGCCGGTACCACAGGTATCAACCAGGATCCCGCCGTCAGAAGTGTCGACTCCAGACGCAATCGGAGTTGCCTTGTCTCTCATAACCCGGACCGCACCAGTTATTTCCTCCACAGACTCTCCTTTCATCCGCAGTGCCGTGATAAAGGATCCTATCTGAGCATCAGTGGTCTCACCTGACATGATTTCATTCATCACATCAACCATATTTTCTTCCGTGAGATCACTCTTTTCTACCAGCTGTGCAATTGCCTCTTTGATATTCATTTTTTTCTGTTTCCTGCCATAAAATTCTTAAGGAGTAAAACACCATCCGGTGTCATGATGGACTCCGGGTGAAACTGGACCCCTTCAACATCCAGTTCTTTGTGACGAAGCCCCATTATTTCACCCTCCGCAGTCCAGGCACTGATGTCAAAACAGTCCGGAACGGTTTCTTTTTCTACAATCAGGGAATGATACCGCATACCGTCAAAGGGATTGGGAAGCCCCCGGAAGACACCCCGATTGTCATGAAAGACAGGAGATGTCTTTCCGTGCATGATGCGTGAGGCTCGGATCACCTTCCCGCCAAAGGCCTCTCCTATGGCCTGGTGGCCGAGACAGACACCCAGAAGGGGAATCTTTCCGCTGAAACAGCGGATGGCCTCAATGGAAATTCCAGCCTGTGAAGGGGTGCAGGGACCAGGCGATATCAGGATCCGCTCAGGTTGCAGGGCCTCGATTTCCGCAACCCCTATTGCATTGTTTCTAAAAACCCTGATATCCGCATGTCTCTTTTCCTGCAACTCACTGGCGGCGATGGTCTGGACTATATTATAGGTAAACGAATCGTAATTATCGATGATGACAAGCATGGCCTAAAACCCTTTTTCAGCAAGCTGCAAAGCCCGCCGTAATCCCATGGATTTGTTAATAGTTTCTTCAAATTCTTTTTCAGGGTCCGAGTCAAAAACCACACCGGCACCAGCCTGAACCCAGAGATCATCACCCTGCATGACAAAGGTCCTGATTGTGATGCAGAAATCCATATTACCGGAAAAGCCAAAGTAGCCGACCGCCCCGGCGTAAGGCCCGCGGCTCTCCGGTTCAAGTTCATCTATTATTTCCATGGCCCTGATTTTGGGCGCTCCGCTCACAGTACCGGCAGGGAAACAGGCCTTCATCACATCAAACTGATCTTTATCCTCTGCAATCACGCCGTGCACCCCTGAAACAATATGCATCACATGACTGTAACGCTCAACAACAAGCAGATCAGTTACTTTAACTTCACCGCCACGGGCCACCCGACCGACATCATTTCTGCCAAGATCCACAAGCATAAGATGCTCGGCACGCTCCTTCGGGTCAGCAAGAAGCTCCTCTTCCAGGGCAATGTCCTCCTCCCGGGTCTCGCCACGCTTTCTGGTTCCAGCAATGGGACGGAGTTCTATTGCATCACCCTCTTTGCGTACCAGTATCTCAGGAGATGAGCCGATCTGAATGAGATCACCCAGTTTCAGAAAGAAGAGATAAGGACTGGGGTTTATATGACGGAGTGCCCGGTAGAGATCCACCGCATCAATCTCTGTTCTGGTATGAAAACGCTGGGAAACCACAACCTGGATGATATCACCGGCCCGTATATACTCCTTTGCCTTTTCCACCATTGAACAGAACTCATCCTTCTCCATATTGGAGGTGAATTCATGATCTGAGCTGCTTCCCCTGCTGCTGCTGGCAAGAAAAGACTCCGGTACCGGTGCCCGAAGAAGATCTATAACAGCATCAATGCGACGAATTCCGTCATCATAGAGATCCTGCTTCGAGGCCGAGCCATCGTTGACCACCCAGCATACCACGGTGACCGTCTGCTTGAAACTGTCATGGATAAGGACAATCCGGGGAACCATAAAGGATGAATCCGGGAAATCGAGTGCATCGTTGGTGGCGGGCAGTTCTTCCATAAAGCGCACCATATCATAGCCAAGAAAACCAACTGCGCCTCCACTGAAACGTGGCAGGTCACTTGATTCATGGGCATTCAATGCTTCAAGAAGGTGCTGCAGGCTTTCAAGGGGATCGCTGCCGGCGACGGAGTCTCCGAAGATATCGGCTCCAAAGGTATCTATGTCAACGTCAGCGCCCTTGGAGGAAAAGGTGACAATGGGATCAAAACCGATAAAGGAGTACCGGCCCCACTTTTCACCACCCTCCATACTTTCAAAGAGAAATATTTGATTCTGGTTTTCAGAAATTTTGGCAAACAGAGTCAGTGGTGTATCCAGATCTGAAATAATCGTGCGGTGCAGAGGAACCAGACCAGCTGATTTCATGATCCTTTCAAAATCAGTATACTCGGGAAGAAGTGTATTTGTGGACATGAAATATTTGAACTCAATAAGTGAATAAAGAACGTCTGGATTGTTGAAAATAAAAATAAACCATGACACTTTACCACAGAATATAAAAAAGGCCATAAAGTCTTATGACTTCATGGCCTGTAATTACTTCTTTGCTGCTACGGGTGTTCCCGTCAGGAGGATAACCTGATCAGGCGACTGCCTGCATCTTGTTGACGCGTTTGGTCAGTCGGGAAACCTTTCTGGAAGCGTTCTTTTTGTGTATTGTACCCTTGGAAGCGGTTTTTGCAATCACCGGAATCGCCGCATGAAGAGCAACCCTGGCATCTTCCTGGGATCCGGCATCAATGGCAGCATCCACTGTCTTTATTGCATTTCTCATACGGGTTTTGTTTGCTCGGTTTCTTAAACGACGTACTTGAGATTGACGATTACGTTTCTCAGCGGATTTATGATTTGCCACAGATATCTCCTGTTAGTATCTAATATATTCAGAACCAACCTCTAACGGGTCGGAAAATTCAAAAGTTCCTGCCTCTGCCACAAACAAGGCAGCAAAGCCAAATATTTTTAATATGATCGATGACCAAAGTCAATAGAAAATATACATTTTCTCAAAAAGAATGGGTTTAAAAAAGTTTCTAATTGACTTGGAATGAGTTACCGAGATATTCTATAGCTCTGTGGCAGGTTTCTTTTTCTGAGTATTTTTTCTTATATTTATTGTGGTTAGGTTATGGGTTTTCCAAAGGCTGTTTTCAAAGTTACAGAAGTCAAAAGTTGTCCACTCTACTCCTATGGAGATCTGTTTTCCGTCACCGGGATTACCATTTCCATGTGCTCAAAAGAGGAAAACACCTTTGTCAACACCACAATCATCCACTCTCCCCTGAAAAAGGAAAAATGCAAGATCCTCAACGGCGACTTCACCAAGGTGATCATACAGTACGAACGGGCCGACAAAATCCCGGTCTGCATGATCAGCTGCAGCGGCTGTACCGGTTCCATTCGTCTTGAGTTCACAAAAGACCTTGCCCTGGTGGAAAACGGTACAGATGCCGATTATGCCAATGAAATGGCCTCAATGCTCCATCTCCTTTCCGACTTTGCCTTCTTTAAAAACATTGACGAGGACAATCTGGAAACCGTCGTGAACTTTTTCCGTCTCAACAAACTCGAAAAAGGAGACATCGTTATCCGCAAAGGCGATCCGGGCGGTAACTTTTATATTATTATCACCGGTTCTGTGAATGTCATCAATGATGGCGGCATGACCATCAGCACCCTGAACAAGGGGGATGTCTTTGGTGAAATGAGTCTGATCTGCAACGACTCCGTCGGGGCAACCATTCAGGTCAGAGAGGCATCCTCCATTCTCTACATAGACAGAAAGAATTTCCAGCGTATCCTTGAACAGTACCCCTCCATCCAGCTCTACTTCACCAGGCTGATGGCCAAACGACTGACAAAATCAAACATTATCCGCACCGAAGACCTCTCTTCGGGAATGATAGGGAACCTTGCCGAAATCCCTGCCGAAGCACTCTTCCAGACCCTGAACATGAACAATAAAACCGGCATACTCACCATAAATGAGCTCTCCAAAGGCACTGCCAGGTTTTCCTTCAGACAGGGCTCCCTCATCAAGGCCAAATACAACAGTCACGAGGGAGAGGCTGCATTTTATGAGATCCTAAAAGAGCAGGACGGAAGATTTCGTTTCACCCCCGGAATTCCATCTGAAGATTTTGAGATACCGGAAATCGGGTATTTCATGAAGCTACTCATGGAAGGAATGCGCCGCCTTGATGAGGGCCGGGAGCGTAGAACCAACTAGGCCGGAGCAGCAGCACAGCTTCCGCCGCCATCATTCTGCTGTCTGTGACATGAGAAACAGCCGCTACTCAAGTGTTCCAAGGTAGTTAAAAGTGGGCAGCTTTGAGTACTTCCCAGTGAGGGTCATCCTTGCTGCCAATTCCTCCATCTCCTTTTTTCCGCAGGGCAGGTTGCTGAGATCCACTACCGCATACTCAAGACCCGCTGATTTCAGCTCAAAGAGATAGGGCAGCAGGGAGAACGGCCTGACCGGAACCGTGGCCGTGACGTTTTCCTTTTTTATGATGACAAACTCTTCATTTTTCGGGCTGCTGAGGGTTTTGTTGTGCTGGAAATGATCGGGATCCAGCCGTGCCGTAAACAGGGCCGGAGCCCCATAGACCGTCATCCCGAGTTTCATGTCGCTGTGATACCTGCGGTAACGGGCTATGAGTTCAACCAGCATGCTGCGATCACTTTCAATGGAAAGCTGTGCCGCCTCAAGTCCCCCCTCTTCCACCAGCGTTACCGCCTGACTGTTCATCAGACTCACCGTGTAATCCGACGAGAGGTACACCTTCTGTTCGTTCTGAAAAAACGTAAACTGGGTGATGTGTCCCAGTTGAAAGCTTCTGAAACCTGACCTGACCAGCTGCTGGATCTGTTTGGCAAAGCGCTGCTGCTCACCTTCAAAAACAACGGGAGGCAGGCACCAGGTGAGGTCACGCATCCTTCTGCCAAGGTGTCTTTTCAGCTGTCCCACCTGACTGAGATTGCTCCTGCTGATCGGAATAAGGTAACGATCAGGATTAAAGGGCAGTGCCTTGAAAAGTGATTTTGCAGACTCCATACGAAGCCAGAGATCGAGAGGCGCCTTGATCTTCCTGCTGACTTTTTTGGCTTTTTTGGATACATAGGGCCGGGGTGTCACAAGCTCGGGAATCTCATCAGTTGCCAGAGGGGATGCCAGCTCAGAGACAATCTGCCGGATGTTTTCCGCCCTCTCTTCTCTGATTTTGTGCAGTTCCGCTGCAACCTTTCGACTCTCCGGTAATATTCCAGCAACAGCAGCATCTTTCTTCACATCAACCCGATACACATCTATCCTGCTCGACCCCTCATAGAGATCCCACGGCGGCAGTAACAGCTGAACCTTGTTTCCGGCTTTTGAGCGCTCAACGCAGTCATTGCCCTGCCGCAATTCTTTGAGACTGAAGGAAAGCCGTTCTCCGGACGGTTCGGCGTGGAGCCTGATGCGATCCCCGTCAAAAAGTTCCTCTTTCAGTGTCAATTTTCCGTACAAACGCCTTTCAAATGCCTTCACATTTCCCAGCCGCCCAAGATAATCCCCCATATTTCCGGAATGATGTGGAGTAATGGCCGATGCCGGCTGTGGAGAGAAAAAATAGCCCGATGATGTCTTCCTTCCCATGGCACGATTGCTGAGAAGCGTCGCCTCTTGCAGTGCCTCCGGGAAATCCTCCTCAGAGGCATCCATGACAAGCCTGTAGGCACGAACAATATGGGAGACATAGTGGGCGGAACGCAGCCTTCCCTCTATCTTCAGAGAGGCGACACCGGCGGCCTGCAGTGCAGGAACTGCTTCAAGAGCTGAAAGGTCATTCATAGAGAACAGATACTGCCCCTTGCCCCCTGATCCTGCTGATTGTTTTTTCCGTGATTGCTGTTTCTTTTTTGATCTCCCCGCGGAGTGGCTCCCCTTTCTGGTATTCCAGCTGTAGTGACGGCGACAGGGTTGTACGCATTTGCCACGCAGACCACTCTTACCGCCGAGAAACGACGAAAACAGACAGAGCCCGGAATAGGAAAAACACATGGCGCCATGAACAAAGACCTCTATCTCAAGTTCACTCTTTTGGCAGAGCAGCTCTATCTCTTTCAGGGTAAGCTCACGGGCCAGCACCACACGCTCAAAACCCATCGTTTTAAAGCCTGCGAGGGACTGTGAATTATTGGCGGAAAGCAGGGTTGAGGCATGGAGAGGGATGTCCTGAAAATACTCACGGATCAACCGCACAATTCCGATATCCTGAACAATGAGACCATCGGTGTGCATTGCCTCAAGAATGGCGAGGGTTTCCACTGCCCCGGCAAGATCCTGTTCCCGAACCAGACTGTTGGCGGCAAGGTATATTTTTTTATCATTGGCATGGCAGTATTGGACCATGCCGAATATCTCTTCGAGCCGAAGATCCCGTGCGAGATTTCTGGCATTAAGAGCAGGCGCCCCGACATACACAGCATCTGCACCCGCCTCCATGGCGGCGAGGAAATTTTCGGTATTACCTGCGGGTGCCAGGAGTTCCATAGTATTTGAGACCTTGTGTCAGAGAGGGCAGCCACTTCATCGAAAAAAAAACGGCAGCTGACAGGAGAGCAGATCAGTTTTTATTCTGAAGCAGGACTTCGTCCTTTCCGCCGATTTCTTCAAAAACAACTTTGATTTTTTCATCCGGCCTGACTGTGGTATGAAGACCAACATAGTCTGCCTGAATGGGTAATTCACGCCCCCCTCTGTCCACAAGGATTGCCAGCTGAACACTTTTGGGACGCCCGTAATCCATCAGGGCATCAAGTGCTGCGCGTATGGTTCTTCCTGTGAAGAGAACGTCGTCCACCAGTATGATATCCATTCCTTCAACGCCAAAGCTGATATCGGTGGTCTTGACCACTGGATTCTGGGTAATGAGACTCCAGTCATCACGATAGAGGTTGATATCAAGGCTTCCATAAGGGATCAGCTGTGAAGTCTGGTCCCTTATAATCTGGCGGATCCTCTGCGCAAGAAAGACTCCGCAGGTGTGAATCCCGACAATGGCTAAATTCTCAGGACCATGATGTTTTTCGAGCACCTGAAGACTTATCCTGTTGATGGCAAGTGATATCTCATCACTGGTTAAGAGGGTGTGGCTTTTCATGACTATCCTTGGATACGATCCCAGAAAAAATCTATTCCCCTGGCATCAACTCTGTTTATGGCTTCCGGAAATGCTTCGCATTCAGCTGCAAAGACCTTCGAGGCAATATCGTCTGCAGTGTCCTCATAATCGACAATCACACTTTTCTGATAGATTATGGGGCCTTCATCATAGACTTCATTGGCAAAATGAACGGTGCAGCCGCTCACGGTACAGCCGCGCTTTTTAACCGCATTATGAACCCTGGAACCATAAAACCCGTCTCCACAGAAGGAGGGAATCAGTGACGGGTGAATGTTAATGACTGATCGCTGCAGGGAAGATGGCGGAGTGTAGAGTTTCAGGTATCCGGCAAGGGCTATGATATCTATGTCATAGTCTGCCAGTATGGTATTGATTGCATCATTATCCGTACCGTGAAAGGACGGATATCCATACTTTTCAGCCTTTGACAGGCCAAGGACACCGGCAACATTGGACACCACCACCTGTATTTCCGCCTGCAGGGTCCCTGCATGAATTCGTTCATGGAAATTATCAAGTGTTCTGCCACTTCCTGAAAGCAACACCGCCATCTTCAACATTGCAGTTTTCCCTATTTGAAGTAATCGTCGCTATCCACGTCAACCTTCTCAAGCCATGCTGAGATGGTGGTGTCATAGACTGATGTCAGTTTGAATACCTTGGCCGCAAGGCGAAACCGGGTTTTGAGAGTGGTGTTCCCTGTCTCTTTGATCTCCTTTATGACCTGTGGATAATCGGCGGGATCCACAATAACCGTCACATCATGAAAATTTTTGGCAGCGGCACGAAGCATGGTGGGTCCACCAATATCTATGTTTTCAATGGCATCACCAAGACTGCAGTTGGGATCAGCCACGGTTTTCTCAAAGGCATAGAGATTCACAGCGATGATATCAATGTTCTTCAGACCATGCTCCGCGCACTGTTTCTGATGCTCCTTGTTGGCCCTCTGATTCAGGATGCCACCATGAACTTTCGGGTGCAGTGTCTTAACACGGCCATCAAGCATTTCAGGAAAACCTGTGAATTCAGAGACATCCATCACATCGATCCCCGCCTCCCGGATCTTTGCAGCAGTGCCGCCGGTTGAAAGAATTTCAATTCCAAGATCTGCAAGATCCCTGGCGAATCCCTCTATTCCGGATTTGTCTGTGAGACTGATTATTGCTCTTTCAATTTTACTCATTGTTCTTCCTTTTTTTATTATTCACCTTTTCTGATAAATTCCTTGATTTTCCGCCTGTCACGCTTTCCGGGACGTTTTGCAGGCATGGTCTGTCCGGCATAAAACAATGAACGTTCCCTGCGCTGCTCTTCTCTGTTTTTAACAGAGTCAGCTGTCTCCTCATAGAGCTCTCTTGCCACAACTGCTGGTCCTCTGCGACTGGACAGCCCTTTGACTTTTACAACAAATTCCATCTGAGCCTTGTGGATATGCAACTCATCATCGATGGATATCCCCCTGGAGGGCTTGCAGCGCCGGCCATTCACAAAGACTTTGCCACCGGCAGCCGCCTTTGAGGCAAGGCTTCTGGTTTTAAAAAACCTGGCGGCCCAGAGCCATTTGTCAACCCTGACCTGTTCATTACTGTCCGGCATCTGTTCACACCCCTGAATCCGTGATAAATATACAAGCGAAACGCCCATTTTACACTGAATCCTGATAAATTAACAGAAAAAGATGACCTTTTGGCACCTCTTTAGGGCCTTTCCTCCCCTCATTCCATTTGTAACTTGTCGAACCCGGCAAAAAAGGGTAAAGAATGCAGTCTGAAAAACAGCAGCTGAATTAAGCAGCTGAATTATTTACCCACCATAGGATCATACATGCTTGTTAAAGACCTTCTTGAGAGCCAGAAGACAACCTTTAGTTTTGAGTTTTTCCCACCAAAGGAAGATGCTGCAGCAGACCGTCTTCTCAACACCATCTCCAATCTCATGCCCCTTGGACCTTCCTATGTGAGTGTGACCTATGGCGCTGGCGGGACAACACGAGACCGCACCCACGACCTTGTTGTCAGGATAAAAGAGCAGACCAATATTACCGTTGTTTCCCACCTCACCTGTGTTGGAAGCAGTCGTGCAGAGATGCATTCCATTCTTGAAAAGTATCAGCAGGCCGGTATACAAAATATCCTGGCACTCCGCGGTGACCCGCCCAAAGACCGGAAAGACTTTGTGGAACCGGCTGACGGCTTTGCCTATGCGGCTGATCTTGTCTCCTATATTAAAAAGCATTTTCCGGAAATGTGTGTCGGTGTTG
>JAMOMO010000097.1 GCA_027067035.1 Desulfobulbaceae bacterium | reverse complement strand
GTCTCCTTGGCATAACGAGTGAGGATGGCAGCTGATTCCCGTACCTGGGAAATGGAGCCGGGCGCCGAATCAGAGGTCTTTGAATGAACCACCTGAATGGAGTCTATCACCACCAGCCGCGGCTGCTCCTGATCCATCACCTTGCAGATTTCTTCAACCGATGTCTCTGCAAGCATCCTGATATTATCAGCGGGAAGCTCCAGACGGTCTGCCCTATCCGCTATCTGCTGCGGAGATTCTTCTCCGGAGACGTAGAGTACGGGAATATCAGAAACCGCACTCTTTGCCAGCGCCTGGAGCAGCAGGGTGGATTTTCCGGCACCCGGTGCCCCGCCGATGAGCACCACTGAGCCGCAGACAATCCCCTGACCCAGCACCCTGTCAAATTCTATAATTCCGGTGGACAACCGTTCTGCACGGCTTCTGTCAACCTCTGACAGCAGCTGGACAGCAGACTGTTTACCACTGTAACCGCCGGATTTACGGCCAGCAGTACTTCTTCCAAGACGAAGCTCCTTGACGGTATTCCACTCTTTGCAGACACTGCACTGCCCCAGCCAGCGGCTGAAATCGGCACCACAGTCGGTGCAGACAAAGGCTGTTTCCTGTTTTTTCCTGGCCATCTCTTTGGTACTCCTTAATGAGGGATATCTCTTTCCCCACCATGATAGCATATGAGTGTTGGAGAGAAAACCTGAATCCATGGGCGCCTGCCGGTGAAGTACAAAGGGGCAGCCCGTGGCGGGGAAGGTGAAAAAATCAATGGAGCATACTCTTTTCTGCCTGTTTTTCGTCACGGATTCGGGGAAAAGAACTGATCCCCCCTTTACTCAGGGCCCGAAAAGCCCTATTATATGTCCCATGAAAAATACACGTCCCCGCACACAATGGATACCTCTTTCCTACTCCTTCGCCTTTTTGCTGCGCTCCAAAAGTCTGCTCGCCTGGAGTGCTGTTCTGGTGCTGGTCACCATAGCTCTTACCTGGGCCGGTTATATTCTCACCGTTGACCTGGTGGACAGTCTCACCGGCAGCTTTTTTCTGACCCAGCCGGAAGCAGTCGGTATCTGGGGATGGTGCAAGTATATCGGCTGGGAGATCATGTACTGGGGGTTTCTTATTATCAGCCGGGTGGTGGCCTTTTATGTAGCCTTTCTCATCGCATACAGCCTCTCGGCACCCGGATATGTCTTTCTGAGTACTGCAACGGAGAAAAAGCATGCCGGAGAAAATTTTGAGCAGGACGCGGCCCTCAACATCAGGGGACTGCTCATCGATCTCTGGGAGGGAATAAAAATAGGAATCTTTGGAATAGCGGTGACCATTGCGGCACTGATTGCCAATTTTATCCCCGGAGTGGGACAGGTCATTGTGCTTCTGCTCTACACCTACTACTCAGCCCTGATGTTTGTTGACTATCCGAGCTCCCGCAGGCGCTGGAGTCTCGGCCAGAAAATCGCCTGGCTGAAGGCCAACAACAGGCAGTCACTGCGACTGGGGATCCTCCCCGCCCTGCTCAGCCTTATTCCGCTGCTGAACATCTTTTTCATCGCCATGATCTTTCCCCTTATGACCGTACACAGTACACTCAACTTTGTGGCCATTGAGAAAGAGAAAAAGAATGAACTCAGCAGGCAGCCTGCACAGAAGGGATGATCTTCACGGAAGTTTTCCCCGGCCTCTTCACAATCTTCACAACCTTATCGCCTTTGGGAATCAGGGTATAGCAGGAAAGGGGCTCAGATCGATTTTTCATCTTCAGCTCCTGCCTGGTACCGCGGGGAAGCTTTTTGGGAAGGTGGATGCTGGTGCGTTCACCAATGACTATTTCCTGACCGGCAGCATGGCTCTCCAATCGGGCCGCAGTGTTCACGGTATCTCCGATCACCGTATAGTCCTTTCTGTTTTCGGAACCCACACTGGCAAGAATGGCACTTCCCGTATTAATGCCAATACCGATACTGAATGTGGGCTGTCCCTGCCGGCCCCGCTCTTTCATAAGCTCCGCCGTTGCCTTCTGCATCTCCAGGGCCGCCCGCACTGCTGATCGCGCACCACTCTTCTCATTGGACATATGGCCGAACACGGCCATGATCTGATCACCCACAAACTTATCGAGCATACCGTTATACTTAAAGAGGATATCAATCATGACGGAAAAATACTCATTGAGCATTGCCACCACATCTTCCGGCTCCATATGCTCTGATATTGCAGTGAAAGAGCGGATATCTGCAAACATGATGGTGACATCTTTTCTCTCATTCTTGAGAAGCTGACCATCCCTTGAGACCATCAGTTTTTCCACAAGATCCTTACCGACATACCGGCAGAGCTGATTCCGAAGCCGGTTCTCCCGTTCCAGATGTTCATATGACTCCGAGAGATCACTTGCAAACTCCTGCAACTGAAAACTTCTGCTCTGAATATCACGATTGGCGCGGTTGAGCCGTTCAACAACGGTATTGAAATTTGTGGCGATATCTTTTAATTCACCTTCAACGTTGATATCAAGGGGCTGGGGAATGTCTCCGGATTTCGTTGCCATCGCAGTCTTCTGGGCCAGAGTCTGCACCTGGTCTGAAGACCGGCGCAGCAGAGTATAGCCCATGAGTATGCTGAACAGCACCAGAGCGGAGCAGAGTATGATGAGAGTGGGGGATATCTGATCCCGCTGCATGAAAAAGTACACCGCCGAGAGAAAGGGAATGATACCCATTAAACCAAGACTTATCCTGATCTTCCGGTAAAAGCTGATATTGTCTTCCTTTTGTATCAATCTCATTTCTTCGGCATTATACATGGTTTTGATGTCCTAACGCTTTCCGCAACCACTGTTGCGTATTCATAAATAGTCAGGTCCAGCTGGAATGACAAGTGAAAAAACACACAAAATAAGCATTATGTAATATTAGCATACCGTATGGGAAGCACAAAAGGCAACAGAGACAGGGAAAAAAACCCCAAGGCCATGAAGATACAGGGAACATCAACTGTTTTGTTAGGCAGTTAGCTGACAGGTATTCCTTCATTTTTCCCGTAAAAGAATTGCACGGGCAGCAAAAATCCCTTTTGAAAGAATCGGGGCGGTGATTTCAGAAATCCGGAAAACGGGAGGGCGGCGGACTTAAAAACGGGGCCTGGGTTTATGGAGAGAGGCCCTGGACTGCTCCTTTCGTCCCTCCAGAATATTTTTGAGCTGGGCAAGCTCCGCCTTTGCCTGACGCAACTTCTGCTTCAGCGCGTCCCTGTCGGCAACAGCAGGATCCTGAAGCTGTACTTCAAGGGCTTCCACTGCTTTCTGACTTTTATAGAGATCCCTTGCCAGGGCCGGAAGATACATAAGAATATCCTGGGTGTCTGGTGTTATTATTCATCCATCGGGGCCGGAACCAGCTCCGGAGTCCAGAAAATGACTTCACGTTCCTCTATCTCTTCCCAGAACCCGGGACCATCCCACTCTTTGGTCTGATCAAAATACCCACTGTGCATTATTTTGAGAATAATCTTGTCGGTATTTTCCAGTTCCCTTTCCTCAAACTTCCGCACTCCCTGAACCGGAGTACTTCCCAGGTAGATCCACTGTCCCTGGCAGGAGTTACTGCCACCAACCACCTGATACAGGACATGGGCCCCTTTGGGTACGGAGTTTATCTTGAAGTTAACAGTTTTTTCACCTGAACATCCCGACAGGACGGTGAGCGCAATAAAGAGTGCTGCAAACCACGCACAACGGAAAGAGATCAAAGATCGTTTACTGTTCACCACTATCCCCTATTTCTTTTTTTTGAGTTCAATGCTCACAGACTGAGGCGCGGCAATTGCAGCCTCCTTTGTCTCATGCCGAAGCTTCACCCAGAAGGATGTTATCTCTTCCACATAACCAAGCTTGCGCAGCTCAACCGTTGCATGCCGGGTATCTTCGTCATCACTCTCCCAGGTTACCAGCAGGGGCGTCATTCCAAGATGGGTATCATCTTTGAGGTTAACAACTTCGGCGCCAGGAGGGATGGACTCAATCTTCACCACCCCGTACATTGTCTGGCTGCAGGCAGTTAACAGGCCCATAGCCGCCAGAACACCCAGCTTCACTGCAAACTTTCTGAGAGACACTCGAGTAAACATTTTTCTTTTTTCACGTGGTTATGATTCTCTCTGCCCCTGAATAATTCCGACAGAAATTGTATGTATTCCTCCTTTATTACCTTTTCCTGCAGTAAAGGGTCAAGGCAAATCATATCTTCTGCAAAAAACAGCCGTGACCGGCAGAACTCTCTTCAGACCTCTTTCCTGAATCCGTTAACGTTGAATGGGGTGGGAATATATCTGCTTTGGAGGGGATTGACTGATACAAGCGGGTCCATGGATCCCTTCAAAGCAGATTTTCAGCCGCAGCCGGTCCCGGTTCCCAGGCACTGACTGCTGCCACAACTTTTTTTAGCCCTTCTCTTCAGGGCTGATCTGCCCTTTCCGGTATACACCGCGTCAAGCCCCGCCTCGATAAAACCTGACATGGTAACAGGCTCAATCCCTGCCCGTATAAACACCTCCTTCGGAGAAACACCCATATCACTGACCAGCACGGCCCGACAGTCATGAAAGAGTCTGGTCATGGCCTCCCAGCGCCCGAGCCCGCCGCCTGGAGGAGGAGCAGGGCGCTCTTCAATGAGCTCATAGCCATCCGCTTTTCTTCCGTAGATCAGAAAGTTGCGGGTCTCACCCAGATGCTGATTGACCAGCATCCCCTCGAGGCTGGCCACTGCCACATGGGGTTTTTTCCCGGTGGCTGCTGCCGGCATGGTGGCGCAGGCATTGAGGCAGCCTGCCATTTCTGAAGATTTGTCCCTGCCGAGGAGCCCCACGGCATCAGCCCGACATCGCTTACAGTGGCGCATCTGGGGAAGGTGCTTTTCACAGCTGTTACGCAGGCTGTTCATCATTGGCTTATCAGGTTCTGCAATATCAGCAAAGGGCGTATCCGCATTGGGCAGCATGGCCATGCAGTTAAAGAGATCCACCCCCATGGCAGCCATTTGCTCTGCAGTGGCCTCGGCATGGTGGTCATTGACTCCGGGGACGGTGATAAAATTTATCTTCACCGTCACTCCCCTGGCTTTCAGCTTTTCAATGGCCTTCATCTGCCGTGCAAGGAGAAGTTCCGCTGCCTGCAAGCCGTGATAGATCACCTTGCCGTCCCGCACAAAGCTGTAAATGTTCTTTGTAATTTCCGGATCAATTCCGTTCACTGTGACCGTGACATGGGATACACCGATATCTGCCACCTCATCCACATGGGGGGCAAGTCCGAGACCGTTGCTTGAGAGACAGAGAATTAACTCCGGATAGCTTTCCCGCAGCAGCTGCATGGTGCCAAGGGTTTCAGTGGCATTTGCAAAGGGATCACCCGGTCCTGCAATTCCTGCCACTGTGATGCGCGGCTCAACCGCCAGGACCTTCTCCATGTAGGCCAGGGCCTGCTCAGGCTTTAAGATGGTTGAGGTCACCCCGGGACGAGACTCATTGACACAGTCATACTTGCGGTTGCAGTAGTTGCATTTGATGTTGCACTTTGGAGCCACAGGCAGATGGACCCGCCCGAATTTCCCCTTTACCCTGACATTGAAACAGGGGTGGCGTGACAGATCAGGCGTTGCGTTCAGTATTGTATTCATAACAGACTCCATGGTATTTTCTCTTCTCTCGTAAAGGCTTCAGTATCCGGCCGGCGGCCATAGTCTCAAGCCGCTTTTTCACATATAGGAATAGCCGATGGGCGACTCATCCTGTTTTCCGGCAATACAGGCGTTCACCACCAGGTCAAAAAGGTTCTGGGTACCGCGATAGCCAAGGTGAAGGATGCGCTGGCCACCCATGCGGTCATGGATGGGGAACCCCACCCGTATCAGGGGAATGGAAAGTTTTTTTGCCAGGGGATAACCCTTTGAATTTCCAACAATGAGATCCGGGTTCATGCTCTCTGCAATCTCACTGATGTCATAAAAATCCATATTTTCAAAAACCCCGGGCTCCTCAGGAAGGAGCTCACCGCAGCGCTCCGTAATTCTCTCTTTCAGCCTGCCGCTCTTGCCGCCGGATGCACAGAGCAGGGGCATGACCCCGATTTCAGCCAGAAAGGCAGTGAGTCCCACCACCAGATCCTCTTCCCCGTAGATAACGGCCTTTTTACCGTATAAGTACTTGTGGCCGTCCACATAGGAATCAACAAGACGACCCCGCTCTGCCTGATATTTTTCAGGAACAGGGCCACCGCTGATCTTTTGGAGTTCCTGAAAAAAGAGGTCGGTTGCAGCAATACCCATGGGCATATCCAGGCGGATATTTTCCACATCAAAACGTTTTTCCAGAATGCTCCCTCCGCTCTCAGCAGCCATGGTATGTCCAAACTCGATGCTGGCCAGAGAGTCACCCATGACGGAAATCGCAGCAAGGGGCGTCCCGCCGGACTGAATCTTCTCATAGACAATGGCAGCTCTGCCATCAAGGGTATCTGAAATATCAGGAAGCACGGTTACAGGAAGGGAAAAGTCTTCCATTATTTCTTTTAAATATCGTATGTCAGCAGGAGAAACAAAGCCGGGCAGCAGATTCAGGCCCGCCTTTGTTTCCTTGCTGTCGCAAGCCAGCGTCTTGACCACAGAGGCCACCGCATCGTGGAAGCCCTCCATGTGCGAGCCGCTGTAACTTGGCGTTGCCACCTGCACCATGAGGGGTTTTTCCCCCTCAACATCCCTGTCATATTCCTTCAGAAACATGGCCACATCATCACCAATGGTCTCGGTGAGACAGGTGGTGGCAATGCCGATGAGGGCCGGATGGTACTTCTCCGTCACATTCATAAGTCCCAGCTTGAGGTTGGGTCCGCCGCCATAGACCGCATGTTTTTCACTGAGCGAGGAGGAGGCGATGTCAATGGGCTCATTGAAATGGCTGATGATATATCGACGCATATAGGTTGCACAGCCCTGTGAACCGTGGAGATAGGGCACGGCACCTTCAATCCCCTTGAAGGCAATGGCTGCCCCAAGAGGAGTGCAGAGTTTGCAGGCATTGGTTGTTGCGACATAACTGGGAGGATTCTTTGACATGGTGCCACCTGTTGAGATAATTAACGGTTAACTTCAAGAAGTTCGGGAACAGTTTCCAGCCTTTCCCGCTGAGGGGTAAAACGCCACACCGGACTCATCACCGATGAGTGAACCTCGCGTGCAAAGTTGAGCATTCCTGAAAAACCGGCCAGGGCCTCTTTGCGCTCATGGTTGTGATCGCAGAATCCCACACCGAGTTTATAGGCAATGGGCCGCTCTTTTACCCCGCCGACAAAAATATCAACCCGCTTTTCTTCAAGAAAACTTGTCAGCTCCAGGGGGTTGGTGTCATCAACAATGATGGTGCCGGGATCGGTTATCTCAGCGAGTTCCCGGTACTCCTCTTCGGTTCCGGTCTGGGAACCCACCATTACAACTTCCATCTCAAGGAGACGAAATGCCTTGACCAGCGAAAAGGCCTTGAACGTCCCGCCCACATATATGGCCGCCTTTTTTCCGGAAAGCTCTCCCCTGTAAAAGGCGAGCCGGGGCAGCAGTTGCTCCAGTTCCTCCTTCACAATCTCTCTGGCCCGTTCAAGAATTTCCGGTGCATCCTTAATAAAATGCTCCGCCACGTCATAGAGTGCCTGGGCCATATCCTCCACTCCGAAATAGGAGACCCGGATGGATGGAATCCCATATTCACTTTCCATCATGCGGGCAAGATCCATGGTGGAGCCCGAACACTGCACGACGTTTAATGCAGCCCCGTGGGCACGCTTGATATCTGCCACCCTGCCATCTCCGGTGATATTGGCCACCACCTCAACCCCCATGCGTTCAAAGTATTCACGGATCATCCAGATCTCTCCGGCAAGGTTGAAATCACCCAGGATATTTATGGAGTGCGGGGAAATGGAACGTGTATCACCCGTTCCGATGAGCCGTGCCATGGCATTACAGGCGGCAGTATAACCAGCCCGTTTATTGCCTTTAAATCCTTCAGATTGTACTGGAATTACGGGGATCCCTGTTGTTTTTCCCACCCCCCTGCACACCGCCTCGACATCATCGCCAATGATGCCCACAATGCAGGTGGAGTAGACAAAGGCTGCGGCCGGGTTATGACGTTCTATGAGTTCAAGCAGTGCCGCGCTGAGCTTTTTCTCACCGCCAAAGACCACATCAAGTTCCTGGAGATCCGTTGAAAAGGAGAGGCGGTGCAGCTCGGGACCCGATGAAAGGGCTCCACGGATATCCCAGGTGTAAACGGCACATCCTATGGGACCATGCACCAGATGCAGGGCATCGGCTATGGGGTAAAGCACCACCCGTGAGCCACAGAAGACACAGGCCCGCTGACTCACTGCCCCCGCAAGGGAATCTTTGTTGCAGACCAGTGTAAAGGGCTCTTCTCCGCTGCGATGGATCTGCTCTTTTCGTTCTTTCAATGGTTCCATGAATATATTTCCCCTGTGGCAGTTAAATGTCTGTCATGGAGTACAGCATGAACAGACGGAAGTTGTGGAGTTGTTAGAGCAACCACTGTGCCAGAAGGAAAAAACCACCACTAATGACGATTATTCAGTCAAATGGGTCGGAAAGGCTGTTTAAACAGAACGGGGAGGAACAGAGCTGAAAATGTCGGAAAAGGGACAAAATGGAAGACTTCCTTCCCTTTTGTCCAAAGCTTCCGCCGTTGAAATGCCCTGGAAAAAAAGTACACGGAAAAGGACCCGGAGGACTTGTGAAGAACAACTTGTATACGCTGTTCACCACAACAGCACTGCAGTGAAACTGAAACAGCAGGAAACACGGTTATCCGATATGGTCAGTTGAAAAAAGAGCGATCGATGCAGAATGGATAATGGAGAGCCATCCAGTGATGAAGGTGACCCGGTTTTTTTCTTCACCGGGTCACATGCCCACGGATACAGGTGGATGGCTGAGAGCAGCAGAAATAAAAAGACGCTTTAGCGCCTGTTTGTTGAAGGGAACACCCGAAAGATATATTTTCCAGATATTTCCTTCAACTCCAGCGGGCAGGAAAGTCTTATTTTTTCATACGTTTCATCAGTATATTCATGGACTTTCTTAACAGTTCAATCGAATCGGCAAGCAGCTTTGTCTCATCTTTTGTCGCAACAACCACAGCAGTAGACAGCTTCCCTTTCCCCATATCATGTGTCACCTTCGTCAAATAAACGATGGGATTTGTAATGGATTTTGCAAGGGCCAGGGCCAGAAGCAGTGTTGCCAGAAATACACAGACACTGATTATGATAAACACATTACGAAAGGTGATAACTGAACTGAACACATCTTTTGTCGGTACAATATCAACGACAGTACCAAGCATCCTGTTTTTTTCCTTATCAGTGAAAACCGGTGTGGTGGCAATAATATAGTCATCATGATTGATTGCCTTAAAAGAAGTCGTTCCCAGGACCTTGTTCGCAATACCAGGAAAATCTTCTGTAAAATTTTCTTTGGTATCAAGGTCGGCTTTTCCGCCCCACTCCTCATCTCTGTCCGGATTAACAAAATAAAAGCCATCCACACTGACAAAGAGAACCTTTTCACTTTCATTGCTTTTTTTCCGGATACGATCCAGGAAAGAATCGGCCATAACATTAAACAACACAATACCCTGCAGTTCATTCTGAGCGTTATACACCGGTGTTCCATAACGGATGGTGGGACGATAAGGTCTTTCAACCTCTCCCTTTTCCCGATTCAGGTCAAGGGGGGAAATCATAAGTTCTCCATTGCCAAGTTTTGCAGTATCGGCAAAATAGTATCTCCCCTTCTTATTCTGCAGCCGCTCCTGGGGAACTATTATGCTTTCACCGTGATTCCTGTCGACCCTGACCACCTCCATACCTGTTGTGTCCAGAAAGCGTATCTGATGGTAAATTTCCTTATGCTTTGAAAAAGCCTGAAAATCCTTCTCAAGTTTTTCCCGTATCTCCTCTGACTGCCCGCCATTGGTGAAATCAGCCAGCAGAGTTGAGTCGCGGAGGTAAAACAAATCATTGGTCACGTTTTTGAGAAAATCTTCAACCTCAAAGGAGACCAGGGTTACTTTGTCCTTCAGAGTGCTTTCACTGACTGCCCGGAGTGATCCACTGATGCTTGTCAGAGCATAACCTCCCAGTACAATGAGAGGAATCAGTGAAACAAGGATAAAGGCCAAAAGTAATTTATTTCTGATTTTTGTCATAATAGATGCTCCATAAACAACATGAGATTTAAGTTTTCTTTTTCAAAAGAAAAGAGGTGTCAGTAATACATACGCAGGGTCAAGGAGGGAACTGTAACCTTTCCCTGTCTCCTGTTCTGCCGGATTTTGTTCAGCGGAGAGGCAAATCTGTCTTTTCTCCATAGACAGAGAGTGCAAAATTCCACGTTTCCTCAAATAACTGAAGTACTACATTTTAGAGAAAAATAACACAACTTGTTGCTCTTTAAAGTGAAAAATGAAAAATAATACACTTTCCTGTTTTATTTTTCTTTCATGGGCTTCGGAAGAAGAATAAAAGCCGGGACTCCTCTCCAGGCAGACAAAACCTTTTTCACCGAGAAAGCGTAACCCCTGACAACAAATCAATATGAAGAGCGTATAAAAGGAAATTCAAAAAGTCAAGATTCCCGGAATTTTCCTTAACTAGCCAGAAGCAGATGAAAAAGAATCATGAAAGCACCATATAGGTTCCTCTCCATGCTGTTTCCAAAACAGCACCCGATGGACAGAGAACTCATCCTGTACGATATTTTTCATTTATCGTCGGTAACAGCACATAATTGTCAAAGTCTCTGTCGCAAAGGTTACACCAGTGTAGAGTTTGCGACATTTGCCCAGCCCCCTCTCCCGCGACCAGACAGCTATTCACAACGGTAAAACACGCTATTAGCGCCATACGCAATACCGGTAAAAACGAAATGGCACAGCCTGTGCACTCTGCATCTCCAGAAAGCACAATCCGCTTCGTCACCTTTGGTCACGAAGTATTTTCAGTCAACACCTCAGAAAGGAGAGCAAATGAAATCCACATTACTGGCAGCCACCCTCGGCTGCGCCCTTGCCATAGGTTCTGTTTTTACCGGCCATGCCCGTGCCGCAGAGACCATCAAAGTGGGAGTGCTTCACTCCCTGTCCGGCACCATGGCCATCAGCGAAACAACCCTGAAGGATACCATGCTCATGCTCATTACAGAGCAGAACAAAAAGGGCGGACTCCTGGGCAAACAGCTTGAAGCTGTGGTCATTGATCCCGCATCCGACTGGCCCCTCTTTGCCGAAAAGGCCCGGGAGCTTATTGAAAAGGAGAAGGTGGCCGCTGTTTTCGGCTGCTGGACCTCTGTCTCCCGTAAATCCGTACTGCCGGTCTTTGAGGAACTCAACAGTCTCCTCTTCTATCCTGTGCAGTATGAGGGTGAAGAGTCATCAAAGAATGTCTTCTACACGGGTGCAGCCCCCAACCAGCAGGCCATCCCGGCAGTTGACTACCTGATGAATGACATGAACGTGAAACGCTGGGTCCTTGCCGGTACCGACTATGTGTATCCGCGTACCACCAACAAGATCCTTGAAGCCTACCTGAAATCAAAGGGCGTGGCAGATGCCGACATCATGATCAACTACACCCCCTTTGGTCATTCCGACTGGCAGTCCATTGTCTCAGACATCAAGAAGTTTGGTTCAGAAGGGAAAAAGACAGCCGTTGTCTCCACCATCAACGGTGACGCCAATGTGCCCTTTTACAAGGAGCTCGGCAACCAGGGCATCACCGCTGACACCATTCCGGTGGTTGCCTTTTCCGTTGGTGAAGAGGAGCTCTCCGGCATCGACACCAAACCTCTGGTGGGCCATCTTGCAGCATGGAACTATTTCATGAGTGTGGACAATGAGGTGAACGATGCCTTTATTGAAAACTGGCAGAGTTTCATCAAGAGTGAAAAACGGGTCACCAACGATCCCATGGAGGCGCATTACATCGGCTTCAGCATGTGGGTAAAGGCAGTTGAAAAGGCGGGAAGCACCGATTCCACCGCTGTCCAGGAGGCCATCATCGGCGTCACTGTCCCCAACCTCTCCGGCGGATACTCTGCCATGATGCCCAACCATCACATCACCAAGCCCGTCCTCATCGGTGAGATCCAGGAAGACGGTCAGTTTGAAGTGGTATGGCAGACCTCCGGCATGGTGGCAGGTGATGCCTGGTCAGACTTCCTTGAAGGCTCAAAAGACCTTATTTCTGACTGGCGCAGCCCCCTTTCCTGCGGAAATTTCAACGTGAAAACAGGTGAGTGCAGCGGCAGCAAATAAACGCGGCAACTCCCCAGCATCCATACTGTTGCCTGAATCCCGGATTCAGGCAACAGTGTCCGGCCCCAGCGGGCCCAACGTGTACCCGAGAACCTCCATGCAGCACCAACCCAGAAAGCACCGCATCCTCCCGCTACTCACCCTGCTCATCATGCTCCTGCCCCTCTCCTCGATGGCAGCCGATGACAGCACACTGTTTACGGAAGGAATCTCCATCCTGATCAAGGGGAATTTCAAGGAAAAACAACTTGCCATCCAGCAGATTGCCGCAAGCGGCGACAGCCGCGCCAGGGGCCTGCTGCAGGCACTGCTGGAGGGAAAGCTCTACCGGATCAAGAAGGATGACACTCTGGTCTTTGCCGAAATTACAGACAGCAGAGCCCATATCCGCAGCGCCCTCGGTGGAGAAAATCTTGGAGAGATAAAAAAGAGAAAACTCAAAAAAATCACCATCAACAATGGCCTGCGAACCTCTCTGAAATCAAGCCTTGCCCGCATCGATCTCAGCAGTCCCGATCCGGCCGTCCGTCTTCAGGCAGTGAATCTGCTTATCATTGGACTCAGCCCGAAGGACAGTGGCCTGCTGACGAATCTGCTTGAAACAGAGACAGACGACAGTGTTCGGGAAGAACTGCTTACAGCCATGAATATTGCCGCGCTCCGCGGTGATGACCATGGGGCCGCAGTCACCGCTCTCAAGCAGCTTCACGGAAACCTCAGTCCGGCTGTGCGCAACGAGATCAGCAGCCTTCTCAACAAAGAAAATCTCGATGAGAGCCTGCAGAAGGAGGCCCTTCTGGTACAACGCTCCATTCAGTCAAAGGTCTCATTCTTTGGACTGGTGGAAAAGCTCTTCTTCGGCCTGAGCCTCGGCTCGGTGCTGGTCCTTGCCGCCATCGGCCTTGCCATCACCTTTGGCGTAATCGGGGTGATCAACATGGCCCACGGCGAGCTGATCATGCTTGGTGCCTATACCACCTATGTGATCCAGCAGCTGATGCCGAATTCCATTGGACTGGCCCTCTTTCTCTCCATACCTGCCGCCTTTCTCGTCTCAGGACTCACCGGAATCATCATAGAACGTTCGGTGATCCGCTTTCTCTATGGACGACCCCTGGAGACCCTGCTGGCAACCTTTGGAATCAGCCTCATCCTGCAGCAGACGGTGCGTTCCATTTTTTCCCCGCTCAACCGCAGTGTGGCAACCCCCGCCTGGATGAGCGGCTCCATTCAGATCAACCCCATCCTGTCACTCACCACCAATCGCATCACCATTCTGATCTTCTCGCTGCTGGTCTTTGCAGGGCTCTACCTGCTGCTGCGAAGAAGTTCCCTTGGACTGCAGGTGCGCGCCGTATCCCAGAACCGCGCCATGGCCAGGGCCATGGGAGTACAGGCCGCCCGGGTTGACGCCCTCACCTTCGGGCTCGGTTCCGGCATTGCAGGCATTGCCGGAGTGGCCCTGGCCCAACTCACCAATGTGGGCCCGAACCTTGGTCAGGCATACATCATAGACTCGTTTATGGTGGTTGTATTCGGCGGAGTGGGCAACCTCTGGGGAACCCTCATCGGCGGCCTGACCTTAGGTGTTGCCAACAAGTTCATCGAACCATGGGCCGGTGCCGTACTGGCCAAGATCATCATCCTCGTCTTTATTATTCTCTTTATCCAGAAACGTCCCCAGGGATTATTCCCCCAGAAGGGCCGTGCTGCGGAATAGATCATGATACTCCTACACCTCCTGAACAAAGATCGCGGCAGCAGCTTCACCCTTGGGCTGCTGGCCCTGGTGACGGTTGCGGTTCCGGCCTGCAACCTGCTCCTGCCGGAAAGCAGTGTGCTGCATATATCAACCTACACCATGACCCTGCTTGGCAAATATCTCTGCTATGCCCTGCTGGCCGTTGCCGTGGATCTGGTCTGGGGCTATCTGGGAATACTCAGCCTTGGCCATGGGGCCTTCTTTGCCCTGGGCGGCTATGCCATGGGTATGTATCTGATGCGTCAGATCGGGAGTCGCGGAGTCTATGGCAACCCCATCCTCCCGGATTTCATGGTCTTTCTCAACTGGGATCAGCTTCCCTGGTTCTGGCACGGCTTCCAGTGGTTCTGGTTTGCCATGCTCATGGTGCTGCTGGTTCCAGGACTCCTGGCTCTGGTCTTCGGCTGGCTGGCCTTCCGTTCACGGGTTACCGGAGTCTATCTTTCCATCATGACCCAGGCCCTCACCTATGCCCTGCTCCTGGCATTTTTCAGAAACGAAATGGGCTTTGGCGGCAACAACGGCCTCACGGACTTCAAGGAGATCCTCGGCTTTTCACTGCAGTCCGACAGTACCCGGGCCATGCTCTTTATCGCCTCGGCCCTGGCCCTGGCATTCGGATACCTGAGCTGTCTCTACATCAGCAGATCACGCCTTGGACGGGTCTGCACCGCCATCAGGGATCAGGAGGACAGGACCCGCTTCATCGGATACCGTGTGGAACATGTCAAGCTCTGGATATTCACCTTTTCAGCCATGCTGGCCGGAGTGGCCGGAGCCCTTTACGTTCCCCAGGTGGGAATCATCAACCCCAACGAGTTTTCCCCGCTGGGTTCCATTGAGATCGTCATCTGGGTGGCAGTGGGAGGCCGGGCAACCCTCTACGGTGCCGTGGCCGGTGCCCTGATGGTGAACTACTCCAAGAGCTATCTCACAGCGGCCATGCCGGATGCCTGGCTCTTTGCCCTCGGCGCACTCTTTGTGCTGGTCACCCTGCTTCTGCCGCGGGGAATCACCGGGCTGCTGCGCAGAAAGGAGCTAATGAGCAAATGAACTCTCTTGATAAAGTACGTCACTTCATGCGCCGCGATCAGGTCTTTGAATTCCTTATCCCCGACACCCCGCCTGATCTGGATCTCAGCCACGGGGTTATTCTCTACCTTGAGGGTATCAACAAGAGTTTTGACGGCTTCAAGGCCATCAATGACCTCAACCTTTACATAGGGGATGGTGAACTGCGCTGCATCATCGGTCCCAACGGGGCCGGAAAGACCACCATGATGGATATCATCACCGGAAAGACCAGCCCCGACAGCGGTTCCGCCTGGTTTGGCCAGCAGATCAACCTCCTGAAGATGGATGAACCTGAGATTGCAGCCGCAGGAATCGGCCGCAAGTTTCAGAAACCAACGGTCTTTGAGATGCACCGGGTCATGGAC
>JAMOMO010000096.1 GCA_027067035.1 Desulfobulbaceae bacterium | reverse complement strand
CCGTTGTTGCCGCATTGTCAATGACACTGCCGGTGGCATTGGTGACGCTTGACGCAGTTGTGAAGGAATCCTGTGAGGAGAATTCGATTTCTCCTGAAATTACAGTGCCTTCTCCTGCTGCAAGAACCTCAGTGTTACCATCGGGGGTGATGATGTCAACTCCACCACCGCCGGAGTTGTTGAAGTCTCCAAGAATGATATCTTTACCATCTGCCTGAACCAGGGTGAGTACACCGCTCGATACGGTGGCTGTGACGCCGGTTACACCACTCTGGTCATTGATGGCGGTGGCCAGAGGACCAAGGTCACTGGTTGTTACACTGGCACTGATTGTTGCGGTTGTTCCGCCACTGCCGAGTACAAAGGATACTATACCGTCATTATCCAGTCCTGAAACCTCGGTTTCAGTTCTGGCGGTTGCGGTAACGCCGGTACCGTCTGAGGCATTTGTAATTGATGCCGCAATGGTCTGGGCAGTAGCATTTGCCGGAATATCAATGTCCTCAGAACCTGCAGAACCTGTAATGGTCAGAGTCTGCGCCGCGATGGTGTTTGATGTGGGGGTTCCGGCAACTGCTGCCAGTGCAGAACCGGTACCCTGATTGGCAACACTGTTGGGAGTATCCACATAGTATCTTCCAAGGTCATCTGCTGCCATACTGGCAATTGATACGCCAATGGTCTCATTGGCGTTTGCTCCAACCTGAAACTGCTGGGATACGAAGGTACCATCGAGAATATTGAGTCCGTTGAATGTTGTTGACTGGGCAATACGGTTCATCTCGGCCTTGAGCTGATTAACCTCTGCCTGTAATGCACCCCTGTCTGCTGCGGAGTTTGTCGCATTGGCGGACTGAACAGAGAGTTCACGGATTCGCTGCAGGATATTGGTACTTTCCTGCATGGCACCTTCTGCAGTCTGGGATAGTGAGATGCCGTCGTTTGCGTTTCGGGCCGCCTGGTTCATGCCGCGAATCTGGGATGTCATCCTGTCGGAAATGGCAAGACCTGCAGCATCATCTTTGGCTGAATTGATCCGTAATCCTGAAGAAAGCCTCTCCATGGATCGTGCCAGATCATCCTGGCTTTTACTCAGGTTACGCTGGGCGTTTAATGATGGTACGTTTGTATTGATTGTAAGTGCCATTTGTTATCCTCCTTGAAAGGGTGTCTTTGGCGTCAATGTCAATCAGTTTACAAACGTAATGTGGTGTTCTCTCGAATGTTCCTCGCAGTTGCTATACTTGTCGTCGGTAAGGTGGAATTTCTTTAGCTGAAAGCGTATAAAAACCCATTTTTAAACACGATTTCTTTTGATTGGAAAAAGTTTCTGTCTCTTTGCTCCGGACAAAAAAAAAGCCGGGCGTTTCCGCCCGGCTTTTTACTGAATAACTGAGAATTATGCAGGCAGTGGAGTCTTGGGTTTGTAGTCGGTGTTTTCCAGGATCACCTGAATTGCCCGGTTGGTTTTTGGTGAGAAAAAGATGGGTGCTGCAAGATTCAAGGTGATTTTCTGATCTTTGGGGACGGTTACCACTGAAAGTACATAACAGTCATCTGTATCTGATATTTTTAAAGAGTTTTTAACAGATTCGTCCGGGGTGACCTGATAATCAAGAAAGAAGTTGCTTGGATCGGTGAGCACAAATGCAATGGCCTCATCATCAACACTTTGTATCCAGAAAAGAGGCCCTTCTTTTTTGTTTGGCATAACAATAAAATCGTGCAGGGTAGGGAAGCCAATCATTCCAGCGGGGAAGTGAAGCAGGTTGTCAGGGTCGTATTCAACTTCACCGAAACGTGTGTTTATGGTTCTCATTTGTCTTTCTTCTCTTTTGAAAGGTTAGTGCTGAGAGAATTAAGGGCATCCATATCCCATTGCATTGCTGTTTTATTCTCTTCAATGATGCGGTCGTAAACTTCCTGCCGATAGATTTTACTGTCTCGGGGTGCATCTATTCCAATACGGACACCACCACCTTTTATCTCTACAATTTTAATTGTTATATCATCTCCGATGATAAGACCTTCACCGGCTTTTCTGGTAAGAACGAGCATTGTGCTCTCCAATTAATATACATCTTATCATCTGAAACCATTACCTAATTACCTGGTTAATGCTATGACGAATGCAGCAGAATGTCAAATAGTGAGCTGGTGTTTCTAAAAATAATCCAGGATTGAAATCTTGGATACCTTTGCGGTAATGCTCAGGGCTGCCTGGTAGGCGGTCTCCTGCTGTGAAATTTCATTATAGACTTCGATGGCATCTGCGTCCTGGTAGCGGGAGATGATCTGTTGCAGGTCGATCTTGACATCTTCCTGATGGGTGATGGCTGAGTCCACCCGTGCCGCACGGTTGCCGAGCTGACTGCGGCGCCGTCTGCCCTGATCAGCTGCAATTTCAAGATCTTCCATATTCTGCTGCAGTCCGCCGCCTGCACCGAGCGGATCATCGACATTGCCGGCACGCAATGCCTCTTCGGTACGGGTCAGCACGCTTAACATGTCGATTCTTCCGGGGTCAGAGGCGTAAACAGCCGGGGGAGAAGGGCCGCCGGCCTGCATGACACTGTTGTCAATACCCATGAAAAGATCATTTCCGGTGAGGTTGGATTCAAGTGTCTCGCCGGGAGTGATTTCAAGTTCCGTGGGATTGGGAGTTCCCATATACAGGTAAGGCCAGGTGGTTGAATCGTTGGGATCGTAAGGCGGGTTTGGATTTGTCGGATCGGTTGGTGGATTTGGATTGTAATTGGGGTTTTCCACAAAAGGCTTGGTGTTTTCAGCATAGCCGGAAAAGATATATTTTCCGTCAACCTTTGCATTGGCTGAGTCGAGCAGCTCTTTTTTGAGGTTTGCAATCTCGTCTGCGAGAACCTCAAGATCAGCATCTGACATGGCACCATTGATTCCGTTGATAGTGATTTCTTTGGCACGCTGCATTGTGTTCTCAACATGTTCCAGATGGCCGTCAGTGGCTGCCATCTTGTCACCGGTGACGCCCATGGTCTCGAGATATCTGTCCGTGTGCATGAGCTGGGTGCGTGAAGTGAGCACCGGGCGGATTGCGGATGGATCATCGGATGGCTTGTTGAGCTTGGTTCCGGTTGCCCCCATGATACGAAGATCTTCCAGCTGGGTGGTAATGCGTCCAAGATTGGACTGCAGCATGCGATATGTTGTGCCTTCTGTTGCTTTCATCTTTTTATGGTCTCCCTGGGTGTCAGTTATCGTTTCAGCTCGATAAGTGTTCCCATCATCTCGTCTATGGTGGAGAGGAATTTTGCAGAGGATTCAAAGCCGCGCTGGTACTGGATCAGGTTTACCATCTCTTCATCAAGTGAAACACCTGACTGACCGTCCCGCAGGTTCTGGAGCTGGATCATTGCATCTTCAGCTCCACCGAGTGCCAGCTGATTCTGGTTCGATTCAAGACCAACGGCTGCAGTCATTTTCCCGTAATAAGCACCAAA
>JAMOMO010000095.1 GCA_027067035.1 Desulfobulbaceae bacterium | reverse complement strand
TATGCAGATACTTCATTGCCGGCAGCATGACTCCCGTCTGTACAATGAATCCATAAATAATTAAAAGCGCGCCTATGACTATGACAGGCATATTATCTTTTGCGCGTGACATGAAAATCCTCCCCCAAATAGTTAGTCTTCATTTGAACTTCTCACCGTCAGTTTTTCTGATCTCCTCCATCTGCTCTGGTTGGCATAATCCCTCCACCGTTTCCTGAACTCGTGCCCATGCGGGGCACATAATAGCTGCAGAGGATATTCAAAAGAAAATAGCAGCAGGCAAACCCTGCCGCGGTAAACACAAGACAGGCTATTGCCTGCATGGCTGTAATGCTGTCACTGTGAATAAAACGTACCAGCGGCAGGAAGACAGAGGTTCGCGCCATGAGAACAATGCTGCCGGCCAGGCCTGATAGAATAATCACAGGAGCAAAAAAGGTTCGGTTCATAAGATCCCCCTAAGCAGGTTCATGCTGAATACTTTTTCCTTCTTAAGCAAGTATCATTCCCAGCCATAAAATAAATTAGCACCACACACAACAACTTGATATCATAGATCATTGACAGAACAGCTCCACACAGAAACCTTCAGGCGCAGCCACAAAGTGCATCCAACAGTTTGCACATGCCGCCCGTTTGTGTATACTACAGGAAGCACTCACACCTTTTTCCATAATGCTCTGGAGCCTTCTCATGAAAGATATTATCCGGGATCTCGCCAGCAAGGACCAGCACAACCTCAAACTCAGGTTTCAGGTGGGACTGGGGGTGATACTCTTCTGCTTTTGTCTCTTCACCACGACCATCATTTATCACTTTCAGAAAAATCTTCTGGAAGAAGAGACCTACAGGCAGACCGAACTGGTCATGGCCTCTCTGGAGTCAACCCGCAGGTATATTCGCGAGGTACTCCGTCCCCGTATGTATGAAGAACTCGGGGAAAACCATTTTATCATTGAAGCCATGTCCACCTCCTACATAACCCGGGTCATCATGGATCGATTCAAAGACAGCCTGCCTGCCTTCAAATACAGGCGAACCGCCCTGGATGCGACAAACCCGGCATTTGAGGCAAATCAGGAAGAACAGAAGATGATCGACTACTTCCGGAAGCATCCCGAAAAGCAGGAATGGCGCGGGGTGACCCAGCTCGACTCCGAACGCTATTTCACCCTGTTTCGCCCTGTTAGCTACAATAAATCCTGCCTCCACTGCCATGGAAACCCGGATGACGCGCCCCCTGCCATCATTCAATCCTATGGAAGGAAACGGGGCTTCCATAGAAAGGTAAATGAGATTGCCGGTATTCTCTCAATCTCCATCCCCCTTGAAAAGAGCCTTAATCAGATATGGAACAGTTCATTCCGGATGTTCGGTGCGGTCCTGATTCTGGCCCTCCTCCTTTACTGCACCATCTGGCTTCTGTTCCACCAGCTTATCATCACCAATCTGCGAGACCTGTTGACACTGTTTCGGACAAGTATTGACGACAGTGGAAAAGCACCACTGCCCGAAGGAATAAAGGGGCACAGGGAAGAACTTGAAGAACTGTTTCGCAGTGCCAGAACCCTGGTGGCACATCTGCATGACAGCCGTTCACGGCTTGTTGACCATACCGAAAACCTTGAGGTTATTGTTGCAGAGCGCACCGAGGCGCTGAAGCGCTCAGAGAACCAGGCACGACAGCAGGTCAAGAAGAGAAACAGGGAACTGATGCTCCACAACACACTTACGGGCCTCATCACCAGCACGGAAACCCTTCAGAACATTCTGCACCAGGTGCTCCATGAAGCCCTGCAGGTCATCCCGGCAAATGGTGCAGGAATCTACCTCCACAGCAATCTGACGGACGCCTACCTTCTGCAATGTGCGGAAAATGCCCCCATGCTCCCGAAACATCATCACAAAATCGACCACAGGCAGATCAAGATTATCCCCTCGGAGATGTATGACATGCTCACCATCAGCATCCCCCTCTGCTGCCGTAACCGTCTGCTGGGTATCATGCTGATCACCGAACTCCGCTGTGAGATGCTCAACGATGCCCTTCAGGAACTCCTGCTCTCCATAGGACAGCAGATTGCTCTGACCATTGAAAGCCTGCAGAATATGCAGAATCTCCGTCAGAGTACTGAACTTCTCCAGTCAGTCTTTGACGGTATAAGTGATCCCCTCATCCTGCTTGCTCCCGATGGTACCCTGAGAATGGCCAACCAGGCTTTTTTACACAGAAACACTCTTCGCATGGATGAGGCGCTGGGAATGAGCATCGATGCCGTTTCCTCCAGGAAGCAGTGTCTCTTCAGTGGCAGGTTACAGGAACTCGATCTCCACGCAAAAGAACAGCAGACAAAAGAGATTCAGCTGCATGACGGATCAATCTTTGACATCTCCTTCTACCCGATCCTCAACAGAGACAATTCCGTGCAGGCTATTGTCTGCCTTGCAAAAGATGTCACTGCGATCAAGGAAACAGAACAGCGTATTCAACAGACCGAAAAACTCGTGGCAGTAGGTCAGCTTGCAGCAGGAGTTGCCCACGAAATCAACAACCCTCTGGGAGTGATTCTCTGCCACACAGATATCATCAAGGAAAACAATCGGGAAAACAAGGAGACCTTTAATGATATCAGCATAATTGAGCGTCACGCAGAGAACTGCAAACGTATTGTCGCAGACCTGCTGGACTTTTCCCGCAGCCGGGAATCCAGAGTGGAACGACGACCTGCATCTGTGAACAAAGCCATCAACGTTGTTCTTTCCATGGTCCGGCAACAGTTCAAGAAAAAGCAGATCAACCTGCTGTGTGATCTGGATGATACGCTTCCGGACTGTTTCATGGACAGCAGACGCATCCAGCAGGTGCTGCTCAACCTGATCATGAACAGCGTGCATGCCGTTTCAGAACAGGGCACTATCTCCATCAGCAGCAGGACAAAGAACAACAGGATATTCATAGTGATTGAAGATGACGGTTCAGGAATCAGCAGAGAGATACTGGATAAGATCTTTGATCCTTTTTTCAGCACCA
>JAMOMO010000094.1 GCA_027067035.1 Desulfobulbaceae bacterium | reverse complement strand
TACTGTGGGAGAAGCACTCTCCGAGCTGCTGTCCAATAAACAGCGCAAGAGAACCGTTGCTGTCTCCCTTGACGGAGAGATCCTTGATCTTTCACGTCAGCTCAACAGTGATGCCACCATCACTCTTATTCAGATCGGATCTGAAGAGAGTCTGGCAATCCTGCGCCATTCAACCGCCCATGTCATGGCAGAAGCGGTTCGCGAACTATATGGCCCGGATGTCAAAGTTGCCATTGGTCCGGCAATTGATGATGGTTTTTATTACGATTTTGAACGCAGTGAGCCGTTCACTCCGGAAGATTTTGAGCAGATCGAAGCCAAAATGACCGAAATCATCAGAAAAGCATCACCCTTTACCCGCACAGAACTCTCAAGTGCATCGGCCATTGAACGGTTCAAGGCAGAGGGTGAAAAATATAAAGTTGAGCTCATAGAGGATCTGGATACCGATTCCGTTTCCCTCTATCAGCAGGGAGAATTCACAGACCTCTGTCGTGGACCTCACCTTCCCAACACCTCCTGGATCAAGGCATTCAAACTGCTGCGTGTTGCTGGTGCATACTGGCGTGGGGATGAAAAGAATGCCATGCTGCAGCGAATTTACGGAACAGCATTCTTTGACAAAAAGGCCCTTAAAAAATATCTCAATGCACTTGAAGAGGCAAAGCTGAGAGATCACCGGAAACTTGGAAAAGAACTGCAGCTCTTCACCATGCAGGATGAGATCGGGCCCGGCCTGATACTCTGGCAGCCCAAAGGCGCCCTCCTTCGTAAGCTCATTGAGGACTACTGGAAGGATGCCCATTACAGAAACGATTACGAGTTACTCTATACCCCTCACATAGCCCGCCAGGACCTCTGGAAGACCTCCGGACATCTCGATTTTTACGGTGAGAACATGTACTCCGGGATGGACATCGACGATGTCCGCTACCAGCTCAAACCGATGAACTGTCCTTTTCACATCGGTATTTATAACAGCAATAAACGCAGCTACCGTGAGTTTCCCATTCGCTGGTGTGAACTGGGAACGGTCTACAGATACGAACGGGCAGGAGCACTGCACGGCCTTCTTCGGGTACGTGGCTTTACCCAGGATGATGCCCATATATTCTGCATGCCGGATCAGCTCGAGGATGAAATATTCAACATCCTTGACCTGAACCTTGAGATCCTCAAGACATTTGGTTTCGACCAGTATGATATTTACCTCTCCACCAGGCCTGAAAAGTATGTCGGGACCGATGAGAACTGGGAACAGTCAACAGAGGCGCTGAAACTCGCCCTTGAGAAAAAAGGTCTCGAATATAAACTCGATCCCGGCGAAGGTGTTTTCTACGGGCCTAAAATCGATATTAAAATCAAGGATCAGCTGGGCCGCTCCTGGCAGTGTTCAACCATACAGGTTGATTTCAACCTTCCCGAGCGTTTCAAGATGACCTACACCGGCAGCGACAACCAGGAGCATCAGCCGATCATGATTCATCGTGCCCTCATGGGATCGCTGGAACGTTTCATCGGAGTCCTGATCGAACACTATGCCGGAGTGTTCCCGCTCTGGTTTGCCCCGACCCAGGCCAGAATCATGAATATCACTGATGATCAGGCTGAATACTGTGAAGAGGTCTATGCCAGACTTCGTAAAGCAGGTGTCCGTATAGAAAAAGATTTGCGCAATGAAAAGCTGAACTATAAGATTAGGGAAGCACAAATGGCAAAAATCCCTTATATGCTCATTATTGGTGACAAGGAAAAAGAGAATCAGACTGTCACCGTGCGGCTTCGCAACGGAAAGAACATGGCAGATATGCCCCTGGACGATTTTATCAAAAAAGTGGCCGATGAATGTCTTGAAGGGCGTGGTATATAGATTCTGGTAAGACAGTAACAATATAAGTAACAGGATCCCCTCTGAATTCATCGTGTTCAGGGAGATCAAAAGCAATTCCTAGCTTAGGAGGTAGTAAGATTAAACGTCGAGGAAGAAGAGCCCCGGTTCAACGTGAAGTAAAAGTAAAAATCAATGAGGCCATACGCCACCCGCAGATTCGTCTCATTGGTAGTGACAGCTCACAGCTAGGAATATTCAGTGCAGCAGATGCACTCGAAAAAGCCTACGATGAAGGATTGGATCTTGTAGAAGTTTCCGCCAATGCCAACCCGCCTGTGTGCAGAATCATGAACTATGACAAGTTCAGATATGAGCAGGCGAAAAAGCAGCAGGAAGCAAAGAAAAAGCAGACCACTGTTGAAACCAAAGAGATCAAGTTCCGTCCAAAGACTGAAGAACATGACCTGAATTTCAAGATAAAACATATCAAGAAATTCCTTGGTCAGAAGAATAAAGTAAAACTCACCATGCGCTTTCGTGGACGTGAAATTGTCTACTGTCAGACCGTAGGTCTTGAAGCCATGAACAAAATAGCAGCAGCCCTTGAGGATGAAGCCGTCATCCTGCAGCCTCCTAAAATGGAAGGCCGCCAGATGGTTATGTTTGTCGGTCCCAAGGCCTGATAAGAGTTACAAACAACAATTAACAGTACACAATTTATACGAATTCCCTGTTACAGGATAAGGAGTAATAACAATGCCTAAGATGAAAACAAAAAGGGGCGCTGCCAAGCGTTTCAAAAAAACCGGTTCTGGAAAGATCAAACGCTCCAAAGCCTTTACCAGCCATATCCTGACTAAGAAATCGACAAAGAGAAAACGGAACTTGCGCAAATCCGGCCTGGTTGATTCGGCCAATGCACCGACAATCAGAAAAATACTGCCGTATCTCTAGGCTGATATTTTAATGCTTTCACAAGAACTGATATCTTTGTAAAGTTATATAATACCGGAGGACTCAGTCCTCTGATTTTAAAGGAGTATTACGATGCCACGCGTTACCAGAGGCTTTAAAGCCCGTAGAAGAAGAAACAGAGTCCTGAAACTTGCCAAAGGCTACAGAGGTGGAAAATCCCGTCTGTATCGCACAGCCACTGAAGCTGTTGATAAAGCTCTCGGCTATGCATACCGTGACAGACGTGCAAAAAAACGTGACTTCCGTCGTCTCTGGATCACCCGTATCAGTGCAGGCGTCAAGATGAACGGAATGAACTATTCCAGGTTTATCAGCGGATTGAAAAAAGCCAACATTGATCTGGATCGTAAAGTTCTTGCCAACATGGCCATTCTTGACGCACCAGCCTTCTCCAAAGTTGTGGATCTTGCCAAAGCGGCAAATGCCTAAAGCGTATATCTTCTGACCTGTGGCACCACTGTATTTCCCAGGCAGGCAGGGATATGGATATTTTCATTATGCCGGTTTCGATACTTATTGGAACCGGCATACTGTTTTAACGAGTACCTACCTTACAGATCGATCATGGAGCAAGAACTAGTCACCCTACAGACCCTGGCAAAGGAACAGCTGGCAGCCATTGAAACCAGCAGCCAACTGGAAGAGTTCCGCATTCAGTTCCTCGGCAGGAAGGGTCAATTTTCCACCATCATGAAGGGACT
>JAMOMO010000093.1 GCA_027067035.1 Desulfobulbaceae bacterium | reverse complement strand
AATTGCCGATCATTGACCTTTCAGAAAAGGTATTATATACAATGAAAAAGGTTTTACTTTTCCCATATCAACAGACAGGAAGACACTAGTGCAACTCTCAATTACCAACATGATCATGCATGCCGGGCCCATGGGCAAAATGGTCATGCTCACCCTGCTGCTCTTTTCACTTGCATCCTGGTCCATTATTTTCATGAAGAGCAGAATGTTTAAAAAAGCCATCAATGAAACAAGCGACTTCCTTGACGCCTTCTGGTCCTCAAAAACCTTGAAAGATGCCAACGACGCTGCTGAGCAATATCCTTTGAGCCCGGAAGCTGCAGTGTTTCAGGCTGGTTTTTCTGAACTGCAGAAAATAAATCAGATCCGCAGCAGAGGCAATGACAGCAAGGCCGGCGAGCCCCTTGAGATGCAGCTGGCAACAATGGACAACCTGAAACGTTCCATACGAAAGGCCGAATCACTCGAAATATCAGAACTTGGGAAATCCCTCTCCTTTCTTGCAACCACAGGATCAGCAACACCTTTCATCGGTCTTTTTGGTACTGTCTGGGGGATCATGGCCTCATTCCATGATATCGGCATGCGCGGTTCCGCCTCACTGGCTGTTGTTGCTCCCGGTATTTCAGAGGCACTTGTAGCCACCGCGGCCGGACTTGCAGTGGCCATACCAGCAGTCATTGCCTATAATTTCTTTGCCAATCAGCTTGGCGAGATTGAGAGTGAGATGCAGAATTTTTCCACCGATTTTCTCAATCTTGTTGAGCGTGACCTCTTAAGCCGTCTCTAGGAATAACAGCATGGGATTTCACAGCAATAAAAGAGGTGGGCTTGTTTCCGAAATCAACGTCACCCCACTGGTCGATGTTATGCTGGTGCTCCTTATCATCTTTATGGTAACGGCCCCCATGATGACCCAGGGACTGGAGGTTGATCTTCCGGAGACCACAGCAAAATCTCTCAGGCAGAAGGAAGAACCCATTATTGTTACCCTTGACAAGAATGGTATAATCATGCTTGGAAAGATTGAAGTCAGCCAGGCGCTGTTTCGCCAGCAGCTCGAACAGCAGTATGGCAGGGACAGGGAACAGCCTGTTTTTCTCAAGGCTGACAAAAACGTAGCCTACGGAATTGTTGTCACAGTGATGGCCGACATAAAAGCCGCAGGTTTCGAGAAACTCGGTATGATCACGGAACCACAAGAGGATTCTCGCTGATCGTGGCCGGTGAATACAGGATAATCCCCGTGGCAGCAAACTGGAAAGTTCCCTTATTCATAGCTCTCTCCTTTCATGTAGCCGTTCTGGGTTCAGCCATTTATGTTCCCAGGTTTCTACCCAAAAAAACCATCACTCCCGAATTTCTGACGGTTGATCTTATAAATGTGACAGCTCCTCTTCCCCAGGCTGCACCACCGCCAGAACCGGTGCAGGCAAAAATCAAGACACAGAAGCTTAAACCGGTACTGCCGGTAAAAAAAAGCAGCCCCGTTGCTCCCATTGCCGATACCGTTGAAACTCCGGAGCCTGTAAAGGCCATTTCCATCAAACCGCTGAAGCGCAAAAAAAAGAAGAAAATTGTAGACAGCCGTATCGCCCGCGACAAA
Source organism: Desulfobulbaceae bacterium (assembly GCA_027067035.1). GTDB lineage: Bacteria > Desulfobacterota > Desulfobulbia > Desulfobulbales > Desulfocapsaceae > Desulfocapsa. The sequence continues at coordinate 1,910 of JAMOMO010000093.1, read as the reverse complement.
AAAAAGGCCCGGGACAGACGGGCACTTGAGATGCAGCGCCAGCAGCTCCTTGCTGAAGCACAACGGAAGAAGGCCCTTGCCGAGGCTGAAGAAGCTGCTGCCAGTGAAGCAGTGCAGGCCTTAAAAGAGATGCTGCTGGCTGATGCCGCAGCAGCCGATACAGCTGTTCCATCATCTCCCCGCCAGGGAGGATCATCCGGCAGCCTTGTTGAAGATCAATACCGTGCCACCATAGGCAGCAGATTCATGGCATCATGGTCACTGCCGACATCAAAACTGCTCAATCCCGATCTTCAGGCAAATGTTATCATCAACATCTCCAAAGACGGGAGGATCACCAGTCACAGATTTGAGAAACGATCCGGTGACAGGGTATTTGATCAGTTTGTCAGCAGGGCAATCCAGGAGGCCAATCCCCTGCCTCCCATTCCAAAGGCATTGCGCATGTCCCAGTACTCCATTGGATTGCGTTTCAGGCCAGGTTCAATCCAGTAAAGCCCATCAGGCCAGGCTCTTATCAATCTGTTCAAATGAGGCAAACGTCAGCCCCATTGAACACTCACGGATTCTGGTGTTTTTCTTAAAAAGGTTGACTGTAAGTCTCAAGCTCTTATAATCTAAACTGAATTTTACTTCCTCATCTTTTACCAATATGATTACCATGAAATCACGTTTTATTACTGCCTTCCTTATACTGCTCATTTCCATCAGCACCACCGCATGGACCAATGAAATTGCCTATATTGATATAACATCGGCAAATGCAAGAAAGATAAATATCGCTGTTCCGTGGTTTATAAACAGTGATCAGCCCGGCCGCTTGCAAAACCTTGGTCGTGAACTCTCGGACACCCTTGCAGACGCCCTTCTTTTTCATGGTATATTCAACCTCATTCCAGCTCAGCAATACGGCAACCGGCAGGATGGGAACTGGAAGGCAGCGGGTGCGGATTTTGTCGTTCTTGGCAGTTATACACTTTCGGCAACAGGCATGACCATGGAAATTCGTCTCCTTGATGTTGCCGGCGGTGATATGCTCATGGGAAAACGCTATAACGGGAAACGTGATCACCAGCAAAGCATGCTGTTTCGCTTTGCCGATTCGGTGATTCAGGAAATGACCGGCGAACCGGGGATTGCATCCAGTAAAATCGCCTTTGTTTCCGATACAAACGGACACAAGGAAGTATATCTGACCGACATACTCGGTCGCAAGGTCCGTCAGATTACCCGACATAAAAACCTTGTTGTTTCTCCCAGGTTTGTACCGGGTGGCAGATACCTGACATACACCTCCTACCATTCCGGTAATTCCAACCTCTATATCACCGACCTGAATCAGAGTCGTACAACCCGCCCCTTATCAAGACGCAGAGGGATGAACCTGGCCCCTGCCTGGTCACCGGACGGCAAGAAAATGATCCTCACCCTGAGTAAGGATGGCAATCCCGACCTGTTCCTTCTTGACAGAAAAGGGAAAATAATCAAGCAGTTAACAAGAAGATCCGGAATAAACGTTTCTCCTTCGTGGTCACCTGACGGCAGTCAGATAGTCTTTGTGTCTGATCGCAGTGGCAGGCCGCAGATATATCTCATGGACCTCAAAAGCGGCAAGGTGCAGCGTCTCACCTTTAAGGGACGTGAAAATGCAGAGCCGGACTGGTCTCCACAAGGCAATCTGATCACCTATTCAAGCCTGGTGGATGACAGCTATCAGATCTTCACTATCTCAGCAATACCGGGATCAAGACCGAAACAGATAAGCAACGGACCCGGCCAGCATGAGTCCCCCACCTGGTCTCCTGACGGGAAACAGATCCTGTTTTCACTTCGAAGGAACCAGACGCAAAAGATTTATGCCATGCTGAAAAACGGCTCATACATGCGACAACTTTTCGATATACCGGGAA
>JAMOMO010000092.1 GCA_027067035.1 Desulfobulbaceae bacterium | reverse complement strand
ATATTCAGTTCTGTCCGGTACAGGGAAATATGGACTACCTTGAGATAAAAGTCACCATGGAGCGCCGCTCCGGTGAAGAGCAGGTATGGCAGAGGATCAACACCTCATTCCTGCATGATCTCAGAAAACAGTTACTGGTGTGGCGCTCCATCGATGATGCCAGCCACAGCCATTTTGCCGCAATTTTCCAAAAGATCGCCGCAAAGAGCCAGGCCGAGGAGAAAAAGAGCAATGTCTGATCAGCAAGCAGTCACCATCATCCGGCCGCGTGCCATTTTCTCAGGCATCATCCTTGCCGTGGCCATCTGTCTCCTCACACCATTCAACAATATCTACCAGCAGGCCACTCCCCTTGGAGGCAGCCACTTCCCCCTGGCACCCTTTTTCATCTTTATCCTGATGACGCTCCTCACGGCCCTCAGCGCCAGACTATTCCGCAGCAGAAATCTCCTCTTCAGCGGCAGCGAACTCCTTGTGATCTGGATAGAGATGGTCATCGGCTCAGGAATTGCCTATACCGGTCTGGCCCGCACCCTGCTGCTCAACCTCACCACACCCATTCACTATGCAACCGTTGGAAACCAGTGGCAGGACACAATTGTCTCACTGCTGCCCGCCGGTATTGTCCCGACAGACACGGCTGCAATTGAAATGCTCTACCGCGGAATTCCCGGCGGCCGGAGCATGAGCTGGCTTGAAGTGGCAACACAGATCCCCTGGCAGGCATGGATCACCCCGCTGCTTCTCTGGGGAGCTTTTGTCATGCTGGCCTACGGCTTCATGCTCTTTGTCATCAATATTCTTTCACGGCAGTGGATCCACAATGAACGGATTAATTTTCCGCTGCTGCGCGTCCCGGAAATGCTCAGCAGCTCACTGGATCAGAGACAGATCGGCAGCTTTTTCAGCAACAGATTCCTCCTTGGCGGACTGCTGATCCCGGTCTTTCTCCATCTCCTGAACGGGCTCCATTTCTACTATCCATCCGTCCCCCAGCTCTCCACTCTGATCCTTGCAGGACCTTATTTCCCCGACCATGGCATCTTCGCCGGTTTTCATAAACTGAAGATCTATCTCTATCCCGCCTTCATCGGTTTTGCCTTTCTCACATCGCGCCAGATCTCATTTAGTTTCTGGTTCTTTTTTATTCTGGGTGGACTGGTAACAGGCATTCTCGGACTTCTGGGCTATACCATACCGGCGTCGGAACTCGGTATCACATTTGGCCCCACCCTGGCACGTCCGGAAGAGACTCAGATGATAGGTGCCTATGGCATATTCTTTGTCTTTCTCATCTGGCTGGCACGAAGTCACCTCATGGAGGTGACAAAGGAATCCCTCTTTCTAGCCAGGCCCTCACGGTCCCAGACAGAATGGTTTGATGTCCGCATCTCCTTCTGGGGAGCGATCTTCTGTTTTACGGGACTGCTCTACTGGGCAGTCTATCTTGGTATGAGCCTGCTCACAGCCGCCCTGTTTTTCAGTGCCGCCTTCATGATAATGCTGGTGGCCACCCGCATCATCTGTCAGGGGGGACTCGCCTATTTCACACTCACCGCAGCACCCATGGACGGCCTGCTTGTCATGGGCGGCACGAAACTCTTCGGCGGAATAAACGGCCTGCTCTCGGCAATGAGCCAGAAAGTGCTCTTTGTGGATCTGCGGGAATCCCTCATGCCGTCACTGCTGCATGCAAGACGACTGAGCCACGGAAAGAGCCCCGGCCTGCTCATCTTCTCCGGTCTCTTTTTCACCATACTCTGCAGCCTGCTGGCCTCAATCCTTGCCATGATGACCCTCTACTACCGTTATGGTACACGGGAGCTGCAGATGGAATGGGCCAGCAGAACCACGGTCACCGTTTTTGAGAACACCCACCGCCTCCTGACCACACCGGTGGAAGCCGGTGGCTGGATCACCCTTTTTGCCATTGTCGGGGCAGTGGTTATGCTGGTCCTTGTGGTCTGCTACCATCGTTTCTACTGGTGGCCCATCCACCCCCTTGGCTACCTCACCGCCTACAGCTCTGCCATGCGGATTCTCTGGGTGAGTTTCTTCATAGGATGGGCCTGCAACTCACTCTGCATGCGCTACGGTGGTGTTTCGCTTTTTAAAAAAATCCAGTTCTTCTTCATTGGTCTCATCATTGGTGACTTCCTTATGGGTGGCGGCTGGGCTCTCGTCGGAATGTTTACGGATTCCGGCTATCAGGTACTGCCGGATTAATAAGGGTTCAGGATTATGTATGATGACAAAGAACTAAAAGAATACAGGGACCTGCTCAAAACCCCTGACCATTTTGAAGAAGGCTTTGACTGGAAGACCATTGTGGGCGCAGTCTTCATCGGTTTTCTGATGATGCCCGGCTCCATGTACCTGCAACTGGTCATCGGACAGGGTATTGGTCCTGCTGCGCGCTGGGTCACCATCATCCTCTTTGCAGAGGTGGCCAAGCGGGCCCATTCCGAGCTCAAACAGCAGGAGATATTCCTTCTCTACTACATGGCAGGTGCAGCTCTGGCATCACCCTTTTCAGGGCTGCTCTGGAACCAGTATCTGGTGCAGTCGGACGCCGCACGAATGCTCGGTCTCACGGAATTCATCCCCAGCTGGATAGCACCCGGTCCCGATTCCCAGTCAATGATTGAACGCAGTTTCTTTCATCGCGACTGGCTGATCCCCATACTCCTGCTGGTGGGCTCCCAGATCATCCAGCGCATTGATCACTTTGGTCTTGGCTATGCCCTCTACCGGATCACCTCTGATGTGGAAAAACTGCCCTTTCCCATGGCACCGGTGGCAGCCCTTGGCACCATGGCACTTGCAGAATCCACCGAAGAAAAAAAGAAGAGCTGGAAATGGCGGGTCTTCTCCATCGGAGGAGTGATAGGACTTGTCTTCGGCGCCTTTTATGTACTCCTCCCCATTGCCTCGGGGCTTATCTTCAATGAACCGATCCGCCTGATTCCCATCCCCTGGATTGAGCTCACCAGTCACACGGAGGACATCCTTCCTGCGGTTGCAACGGGCATACAACTGGATCTCGGGCTGGTCTTCATCGGCATGGTACTGCCGTTCTGGGCGGTGATCGGTGGACTCATCGGACTCATCATCACCATTATCCTCAATCCCATTCTCTATGCCCAGGGGATCCTGCAGCGCTGGCATCCAGGAATGGCCACAGTGGATACTGTCTTTGCCAATAACTTTGATTTTTATATGAGTTTTGGAATCGGTCTCGGACTGGCCATCGGGGTAATCGGTGTCTGGTCAGTACTGCGTTCCTACCGCAGCACCAGAGAACATATGGGCACCCTGAAGGATCTCTTCCAGCCGCCTGCCGGACGTGGCGACTTCAACTTCTGGATATCCATTGCCATCTACTTCTTTTCAACCCTCTCCTATGTGGGACTCTGTGTCTGGCTGGTACCCAACTTCCCCTGGATCTTTTTTCTCGGCTACGGCTTTATCTACACTCCGATCATTTCTTATATCACAGCGAGAATGGAAGGAATTGCGGGACAGTTTGTGA
>JAMOMO010000091.1 GCA_027067035.1 Desulfobulbaceae bacterium | reverse complement strand
AAGTTGTTAATACGAATATGTGAGAAGCTCAACACTCTAACAAGATAGTTGATTAATAGCAAAAGCTGAGCCGAAGCGGTCCTTAAAAAAAAACAGATTATCCGGTGCAAAAGGATAGCGCCATACAGGTATTCTGTGCCTTTCGGGAAATCTTCAGCTGTCTCTGGATTTTTTTGTTGAAGAAATTTTTTTTGCGAAATATTTAGTGCACTGTTTCAGTTGGTTACGGGGACTTCTGGGGAGTGGTTGTGATACTCCATTTGCGGGGAGAAGCGCCTTGCTCCGGCATTTCATCCCAAGGGCTGCTTTTTGTATCAGCCCTGAATCCGTGGTGAAAATCTGGCTGTGAAGGGGCGGACATATTGGGCTTCGGGGGGGGGCAAAACAGGGACTGTTTTCAGAAAAACAGACTGAAAGAACAGGGGCTTTTTTTCCGGATTGTGAGGCGGGAGAGGGGGAGAAAAGATTCAAATTTTTAAACATTTCCAGCTTCTGGAGGGAGCATTCTTCAAAGGGAAAGGTGTTATAAATGGCTATCTGTCTGATTCCCTGTTAGGAAGGATTCCTGGTTCAAAAAATGTGTCACCATGTAACATAATGAAATTACGTGCTAATGGACAGAAACCGCTGGAGAGTATAAAAAATTTGATCATTTTGTATCTTTCTGGAGAAGGTGAAAAGTGTACAATGTGCTGATATTAAAGGGGTATTGATGGTTGTTCAGTTGTGGCACGAGATATGCAATAATAAAACTGCTTTATCTCTTCTCTCCTTTCTCCTGGAAAAGCCGGTTTCGTGAAAACGAACCCGGCTTTTTCTTTTTGAAGTCTCAAGTGGTGACAAAAACCGGAAAAGGGAATACTGTTTTATGCAGCCGGGTGTTCCGGGATTCTGCTCTTGCGGCCCGAGAAGGAGAGTCAAAAATAATTGCAAATCAATCGCCTGTTCAGGTGAACTGCAGTATCTGATTCTATGTCAAAGACAGATGTGTGTTTGAATCGTTGTGCTTCCTATGAGGAGAAGCTGTTACGGCCAGTCATCCAGAAGCAGCTGGACCGGCTTGCCATCGGTACGGATCTCGCTGGTAAAAGGGTGCTGCTCAAGCCAAATCTTGTCAGTGGACGTGCACCTTCCCTTGCCTGTAGCGAACCACAGTTTGTGGCAGCTGTTGCCTCCGCCTTTCTTTCCCGCGGTGCAACGGTTCTGCTGGGGGATTCGCCCGCATTCGGTACAGGGGCCCAGGTTCTGAAACGCATGGGCTATGACAGTCTTTTTGCAGCCTTCCCTGTGGAGTATGTGCCGTTCAGAACTCGTGTCGTGAAGAGACTGGACTGTGGACTGGAGCTTGGGGTTGCAGCTGAGGCACTGGATTGTGATCTCCTTGTCAACCTGCCCCGGATCAAGGCGCATGATCAGATGGGCGCTACAATGGCTGTGAAAAATATTTTTGGAATTGTACTTGGAGCGCGTAAGGCGTGGCTGCATATGCGCCATGGCGGGGGGCATGAACTGTTCGCTGAGATGATCCTTGATCTCCACTCTCTGCTGCCGCCATCCTGTGTCTGTGCAGATGCCATTGAAGTGATGAACAGACGGGGACCCATGAACGGCAGCTCTCTTTTCGTTGGCTGTGTGGCAGCCTCCCGAAATGCCGTGGCCCTGGACCGGGCCATGCTTGCGGCCCTGGAAGTTGACAGAAAGAGGGTTCCCCTGGCCGTGGCTGCGGCAGAAAAGGGCGTGGCCGGAGCATCTCTGGAAGAGTTGAGCTTTCCCCACAGGAGGCCGGAAGAGTTTTACGGTTCTGGATTTGTTGTTCCGGCATCGCTGAGTCCTGTGCGATTTTTACCCCTGCGTTATGTGAAAAGTTCCCTGAAAAGGATCTTTTCTCAGTAACTGCAGCTGTTTTCCCTCTCAGCCGGAGCTCTTTTGCTCTCTAGCCCTGGGGTTTTACCAGAGAAAGCCCTGGAATCAATGTCTGGGTGGAGAGGATTCCTTTCATGCAGCGCAGTGATGAATGGGTAAACTGGGAAATAACCTCTGCATCGGAGGCCAGAAGGTCCCTGCTCAGTGTCGCCTTGATAACCAGGTCTATGGACCCGTGAACGGAGTGGAGTTCCACAACTTCCGGCAGGGCAAAGAGTTTATCAAGGAGGCGCTGTTCCTGGGTGCCGTCAACGCTGACAAGGATGAAAATGGTGATGTCGCGCTTCATTTCCGGATAGCCGCTTTTTGAGTTTCTGGCCATCTTTCTTCGAAATGCCTCCATGTCCCGTGGAATGAGTTTGTCTACCCCGATTCCGTACTGTCGTTCCGATTTTTTCTGCCACTGGTGAGTGGAAATGTAGAGATAGAGATCATCCATTGTCCTGTCTGGAAATGACCGGAGCAGGCCGCTGTTTTTTATAAGGGTCCTCAGCGGCAGATAGATGGAGCGGTACCAGTCGGCGCCAGCCTCTTTCAGATCCACTTCCTGCTGTGCCTCTTCCGAGAGAAACTGCTGGTGCATGCTAACCTGTTCAAGGAGGTGCTCACTCTGGCCCGGTTCTGTGAAATCGACCATTTTGGGGATTCCCACCTTATCCCTGAAATCAATTTTTTCCAGATAAAGCCTGTTTTCAAATGTCTCTCCAGATGGCAGCAGCTCCAGGATCTTTGCCTGAATATGACTTTGCTTCATCTGTTTTGCTGCGGTGACACGGTGGTGTCCGTCAACAATATAGAACTTGTCTTTTATCTGATACAGAGAAACAGGGGGAAGTGCTTTCCCTTCCTGCATGGCCTGGAGCAGCGAATTCAGGCGTTCATCCGTACCCGCACCCTTGAGGCGGAACTGCTTGTCAAAATCGGTGTATCGTCCAACCGAACCCTTTATTTTGTCCAGTGGAACAGTGGCAATACCACGCTTGACAGTCTCGTAGGCCTTTTCATTTTCCCGGACCCTGTTGAAATCATTGTCCGGGCCAGGAGATGCGGTATCAGCTGCTCCCGTGCCCTTATTCTGTTTTTTCTTCCACCAGTTCTGTTTCAAAGAAAAAAAAGCCATAGCTGTTCAGTACCTGTGTTTCACCGACGCGAGTAATTCGCTCTGCGGGGTGCTTAAAAAGAGCATGGATGTGACCATGGACGAACCATGCCGGTTTCTGTTTCTCAATAAGGGGGGTGAAACTTTTAAACCCTTTATGGCAGGGGTCTTCCTTATCGTGGATGAATCGGGGTGGTGCATGGGTGACTATGATGTCCACCTTGTGAGACTGTAACAGCTGGAACCAGAGGCTGCGAACAATTTTTTTCATCTCCTGTTCGTTGTACTGGTTGACCCCGCCATTATACCATCTGCAGCCGCTGAGTCCCATGATACGCAATCCCTGTTCAGTGACGATCTTTCCATGAATGTTTGTACATCCCGTGGGAGGGGAATCGCGGTGGCGTATGTCATGATTGCCTTCGACGTAGTACAGGGGGACGTTATAGATGTCACGCAGTTCCGTCAGGTATTCCGGGGGGAGATCGCCGCATGCAAGGACGAGATCCGGGGGGGATGGCAGGCCGTTGTCTTTGCGATTCAGG
>JAMOMO010000090.1 GCA_027067035.1 Desulfobulbaceae bacterium | reverse complement strand
AGCTGGTCATAATAATTCATCTGGTGATCCGGGAGTCCGGGAAAGGTCATCAGGGCCCATAACAGGATTGATATGCCGAGAATGACAGTACCCGCCTTTTTGACATATTGCCAGGTTCGTTCCCAGGTGTGTATCAGCAGACCTTGAAAGGTGGGGAAGCGATAGGGCGGGAGCTCCATGACAAAGGGGGTTGCATCGCCCTTGAGCACCGTCATGCGGAGAAATTTGGCACCGCACAGGGCTACCAGCCATGCAAGCATGGTGAAGAGGAACATGTAAAATGCCTTGTGTTCATTAAAAAAGGCACCGATCAGCAGGACCAGAACAGGCACTTTGGCACCACAGTTCATAAAAGGAACTGTGAGCAGGGTGGCCATTCGTTCTTTTGGAGAGCGTAATGTTCTCGTGGCCATTACTCCGGGGACGGCACAGCCCCCGGCAATTCCTCCGGATACGATAAAGGGCATGACGCTTGATCCGTGAAGTCCGAATATCCGGAAGACCCTGTCCATCATAAAGGCAACCCTTGCCAGATATCCGGAATCCTCAAGCACTGCGATCCCAAAGAACATGAACATGATGAGCGGGACAAATCCAAGGACCCCGCCCACGCCGTCGATCACCCCGGATATGATCATTGATTTGAGCATGCCGTCGGGAAGTGTTGTCTCCACGACACCGCCAAGCCAGCTGAACAGACTTTCCATCCACAAGACGGGAAGTTCACTCCAGGAGAAGGTGAACTGGTAAAGGCCAAAAAGGATGGCCAGCATGACAACAGGCCCCATCAGGCGGTGGGTAAGGATTTTGTCGATGCGGTCAGAGGTGTAGAGGCGATCCGTGTCAAAGGTGTGGATCATCACTCCCTGCATCACGATGGATTTAATGAACCCGTAACGATGGTCGGCAATGATTGCCTCCGGGTACACATCCATGGTCTTTAAAAGGTGGTCGGAGATCACCCCGACTTTCTGTTCAAGCTTTCTGGCTGTTTCAGGGTCTGCCGCAGCCCCTTTTGTCAACATCTGGTCATCATGCTCCAGATATTTAATGGCGGTGAAGCGCGGGTTGTAATTTTTTGTGAGAAAAGAGGCGGCGGAGATGGTTTCAATCAGCTCCATGAGCACTTCATCAAGGTCTTCCCCATAAGAGATATCCCGTGACTCGTGGGACAGATTGGCATCTGCAATTTTTATGGCTTCATTGATGAGGTCATCCTTACCCTTGCCTGATCGGGCAACGATGGGTACGACAGGGACACCGAGAAGGGCGGAAAGTTTTTTGAAATGTATTTCTATGCCGCGGTCCTTGGCAACATCCATCATGTTCAGGGCAATGATCAGTGGCACACCCATTTCGAGAAACTGGGTGGTGAGGTATAGATTGCGTTCCAGATTTGAGGCGTCAACAATGTTTATGACCACATCGGGCTTTTCAGTGGTGAGAAAGTCACGGCTGACGATCTCTTCCACTGAATAGGCGGTGAGGGAGTAGGTGCCGGGCAGGTCTGTGAGTATGATGTCACGATTGTCATGTTTAAAATAGCCCTCTTTGTGGGAGACCGTGATGCCGGGGTAATTGCCGACGTGCTGGCGGGCTCCTGTGAGTTTATTAAAGAGGGTTGTTTTTCCGGCATTGGGATTGCCGGCCAGTGCCATGGTTATTTTACGGTTACTCATGTATCTGCTTACTGCCCTGTTTCGGGATGTTTATTTTTTTGTCACAACGTGTGGTGTTGCAACCGCTGCAACTGCAGTCACAACTGACATTCTGATCCGGATTCACAGCTTTGAGGATCAGGCGATAAAATTTTCTTCCAATGAAAAATGCTGCAATGGCAATAATACACAATGTGATGAGAGTCTGCCACATGGAGAACCTTACAGTTAGGGGAGACTAATTCAAATCTGTTAAAAAAAGCAGTACCATTCCATCAGGGCACCGCCGGTTTGTTTTCTTCTATACAGAGCGAACAATAATATTGTTACTTGTCACCCGGTCAAGGCTCAGTGTTCCGCCATGAATTTTGAGAATACACTGGGAACCAGCCCGTGGACAGATCAGTTCGGCCTCTTCTCCGGGAATAACTCCAAGTGAGGCCATTCTTGCACAGAGCTTCCTGTCGCCGGTTACCTTGCAGATTTTGACTTTTCCAGCCCGGCAACTTTCTGAAAGCGGCCCGTGGTGGGGGCCACACTGTTCGCCTCCACTGCATTTCCGCAGGGTCTTTCTGGCAAAACAGTGGCATTTTTTGTTCAGTTCTTTGAGGGTCATGTATCACTCCATAGAAGACCATGTTTAGGTACACCAAACATTATGGACTGTCAACATAATTATCAAGGGCAGACTGTTGTTTTTAGCCGGGAAAAAGGAAAATAAGAGGGTGTTGAATAACCGTTTTGAGAGCTCATTCAGGGAAAAGTGCAGCAATCACCGTCCGGCAGGGGGACTGTCAGCTGTTGTCAACTTCAACCACAATATGGTCTGCCTCATGGTTGCGAAGGGTCAGAGTCCCTCCCATTACCCTCAGTGCAACAGGGTCATAGAGGGGGGCACGGCCCTGGATGGTGATCTCTGTTCCGGGGACCAGCCCCATCTCACGGATTCTTCTGCCCAGTTCGCCACCGATTTTAACAGCTTTAATGGTACCGGACTGGTTCCTGGTCATTTTTCTCAGATTGATTTCAGCCATTTCTTCACAGGGTGCAGGGTTTTATTATCAGGTTCAGATCTGTCAGCTGCCAATTGCATTCCTCGCTTATAGCCATGCATACCGTTTCTGTCAACGCCGTTATGGTGTCTGATGCTGACGTTGACGCTTTAATCTGAGGTGTTCAGCTGTTTTTTCACCCTGGCTTTCCGGATCTGCTTTTCCTCACTGATTTTCTTGTCATACTCATCAAACGGGTCTGCTTTGATCTGCATCACGTCATTCCATGTGTGGAGGATATTGAGGTGGGCTGAAGCTTTGAGCCAGGTCTCAAGGGGCACCCGGGCAGCTTCAGCTTCCCCTTTTTCCATCTTCATGATTGTCAACCGGGACACACCAATGCGTGCTGCAAGGTCCATCTGGCGATCGTTCTTCAGTTGTCTGGCTTTTCGCATCTGCAGTCCCATGGAACGGACTATTTCCTGAATATTCATTTCTTATAACTGTTTTGCTGTGATTTGAATGCATCAATTTTTTGCCGTATACTCATGAAAAGAGTGCGGCAGAGCGGGTGACCGGAAGAAAGAAGTCTGATTCGCCTGTCATTGGATTGGAGGGCTTTTTCGACACCGGTCAGGGTCTGTTCAAGTAAGCGCAGGGAATGCTGTCTGCTGAGTGCAAAGGATTTCCCTTCACGAAGCAGGTCTGCACAGTCAATGTCGCTTGTCTTGTGGTTGATTGACAGTATGTGCTCACGCTGCCAGAGATTTGGAACGATATCATAGGCAGGGCTGAGACGGAATTGTTGTATTGCCGGGGAGTAGAGCATGGAGAAATTTTTCAGATGATCATCACAGTTGGAAATGAGAACATTGAGTACCATCTGTTTATAGAGATTCTGCAGATCTTCCCTGGGGGTTCCGGAT
>JAMOMO010000089.1 GCA_027067035.1 Desulfobulbaceae bacterium | reverse complement strand
ATCAAAGACAACCAGGTCCAGAATGCTGCCCGGGCTTCGCATGAACTGCGCGGCCAGCCAGGATACCTCCTGATCCCGAAGAGCCTTATTGTCACTGAACAGTGCCTCGGGACGAATGACAATCCGCCTGTAACCAAGCTGCGCAGTGCGAAAGGCAAAACTGCCGGCTTCGTTGAGGTGACTCACGGCCCTGTAACTCCTCCTTCCTGTCCGGTGGGCCGTCAGGTACTGCTGCCAGACCCGGTTCTCTTTTGCCACTTCACCTTTCATTTTATAAATAAGCCCGATATTGTAGAGCACATTCTGCTCCTGCGGATTCATGCTGAGTATTTGCCCATATGTGGCAAGAGCTCCATCCAGGTCACCGCTTTCCAGCTGATTGTGACCAAGGTTTATCAGGGCGGGCAGATACTCCGGATATTTATTCACCAGTCTCTGGTACTGCTTCCGCTCCAGTTCTGAATCGCCCACTGCCTGCAGGGCAACGGCACGCCACAAACCATATTCCGGTTTCCCAGGGTCAAGAAGCGCGGCACGTTCCAGGTACACAAGGGCCTCTTCCGGATTACCACTCTCATAGAGCCCGCGACCGATGTAGTAACTCGCCTCACTGTTCATATCGGCCACACGGGGCAGGCTGCCCTCCCCGTGCGGGACGGAGCTTACACTTCCAAGAAAGAATGCGGCCACCAGAGCCGTTGCCGTTACGGCATAGCTGAGGGGCTGTAACGGGTTAGGAGACAAACTCTTACAGATGTTTTTCAGACGCTCCCAAAGAGAGGGGGACTCCAGCTCCACAATCCTGGCCATAATCTGATCACCGAGATTACAGGGAAGTTCCCTTTCCGGAAGACTGCCCAGCAACGCCTCTATCCTTTTATTTTCATCCGGTTTATTTTTCATTCTCTGTCAACCCATGAATAATCTGACGAAGTTGTTTCACAGCACGGGACAGCCGCATCTTCACAGCACTCTCTCCCATATCAAATATTTCCATTATCTCCTTGATGGACCGCTCCTGACGATAACGCAGTATCACTATTTCACGATTAACATGAGACAACTGCCCAAGGGCATCTTCAAGCAATGCCATTTCCTGGCTCTGCTCAAGCTGTTCCTCCTGGGTGGAGATGTGTCCTGGCGCTTCCGCCTCCTGAAAAAGGTTCGCATGCATCTCATGGTGCCGCCGCTTTCTGCGATACCAGTCCCTGGCAAGATTCACTGCCAGAGAATAAAACCAGGAAAAAAACCGATCTCCATAGCGATACTGTTCCAGGCGGCTGTAAGCCTTCACAAATGCCTCCTGAGTCAGGTCCACTGCATCTTCATCGTTTCTGCTGTATCTGAACATCAGGTTGAATATCTGACGCTCATAACGGCTGATCAGAATCCGATACCGGTTTCTCCTGCCACCCAGCACCTGCCGTACTATTTCGTCATCTGCTGCTTCCATGAGTTCCTGCTGCGGAAATCGTATCCGTCACATTTGTTATCTATTCTGTCATACGTTCATCGGGAGAAATGGTCACATATCCTCTTCTTTTACTCTCTGAGTGTCATTGTCGACTTCATCTGCTCTCTGCAGACAAGCCGCAATGCCTGTACAGCAAACAAAAAAACGGGGTGAGCCAGATGCCCCACCCCGTTTCCCATCAGCAGTTCAGAACGTGCCGGCTTTCACCGGGTGAGAAAGAAACGTACCGATTCCCCGATGGACAGCTTTTTTCCCCTGGCAGTCACCACATCATCCACATCAAACCAGCTGATCCTGACCCGTCCGTCCAGTGAAGAGAAGTTCTTCACCAGATAGTCCCTGATACTCTCCGCCCGAGCCTTTGCAAGCTCCTTGTTATTCTTTTGATACACCACCACCTGCAGTGTGTTGCGTGGCATGTTTGAAACAATCTCTCCAACCAGGTTCAATGATTTGAACGAGGCTTTGCTGAGTTTTTTCTCAAATGCCTTAAACCATATCTTTGTGAGAGTAATCTGACGAAAACCCAGTTTATGGTTTCTATAGCTGAAATCCCGAAGACGATTGAGATGCTCCGTGGCCCGAATCGCCATAGTCCCGCTCCGGTATTTCCAGAGGAAAATCCGCCAGGCAAGTTTTTCCTCCGGAGTTCGGCCGAGGATATGCATAACCAGTGCCCTGTTATACAGAGCACTCTTGTTTCCGGGGGACAGTTTCAGGACACTGTTATAACTGGCCAGAGCCTTTTTGATCTGTCCTTTCTTCAACTGGTTATGGCCAAGGTACAGATGGGCGGTGGTATATGAGTTATCCAGCAGCAGGACTTTCCTGTACTGTGCTGTTTCCTTTCCGGTCTTCTTCAATTCACCGTAGGCAACACCAAGCCAGAACTGATAATCTGCATTTTCAGGCCCTAATCGAGCTGCTTTTTTTAAATACGGCAATGCCTTACCCGCCTTTTTCTGAGCCAGCAGAAAACGACCTAAATAAAAGTTGGCCTCGGCGGAAGCAGGTTTTTCCTGAACTATCTCCTGGAATCGTTCAGTTCCGCCACGATAATTTCCGGTTACGAGATATCCGTATCCCTCAATATTACTTCCAATATCCATTCCGGCACAACCTGACAAAAAAGAGACCATCAGTCCAGCCAGCACCATATTTTTAATCTTCAACGAAACTCCTCCTGACAAAAATTCACTTCATATATCACCAGTGGCAGCACCATTGGCCCACTGCATAAGCAACAGGATATCACACAGAGCATATACGTCTGAGAAATCACCTCGTCACATCATCACAGAAAAGAACAGTACCGGCCGCAGGGAGCCGTCCGGCACTGTTTCACCAGTATATAGAGCAACACAAAACAAAATTAGTCAAAGAAGATCTGACAGAAAAAACAATATAAACAGGAAGGATTTTACCAGTACCCCGGATCCGTGCCGGAAAAACGGTGACTGACGGTATACCTGGTCTTTTTTCTACGCCCTGCCGGACGCATCAGGCTCTCCGCACACGGTGCAGTACTTTCTTTATGGCCTTTGCCATGTCCTCCATGAGAATCGGTTTCATGACATACTCACCGATTCCCATGGCCATGGCCTTCTGCTCATCCATTTTATGACTGAATCCTGTACAGAGAATAACGGGCATATCCGGACGCAGCTTCAAAACCTCTGCCGCCAGCATATCCCCTGACAGCTTCGGCATGGTCATATCAGTGATGAGAACATCAAAGTCCCCGGGGTGCTCCCGGAAGATTTTCAGACAGTCAACACTATCCAGACAGCTGGTCACCTCATATCCCAGATGACGCAGCATCTGCTCCATCATCTCCACAATCGTCCGGTCATCATCAACAATGAGAATTCGTTCATCACCACTTGGCAAATAATTTTCTGCACTCTTTTCTTCCGTCTGTTTTTTCAGTGCCGGTACAGTGGGCAGATATATGGTAAAAAGTGTCCCCTGGCCAGGCGTGCTCTGCACCAGGATATTCCCCCCGAGACTGTTAATAATACCATGGGCCACGGCAAGTCCGAGTCCCGTCCCCTCTCCCTGCTGTTTTGTGGTAAAATAGGGTTCAAATATTCTGCCGGTTACCTCT
>JAMOMO010000088.1 GCA_027067035.1 Desulfobulbaceae bacterium | reverse complement strand
GAAGAAAAAACAATTCAAGAGGAAAAACAGGAGGGCTTGAGGAGTACTGATTATCATCTGCTCTGTGTGGATGATGAAACAGCCATTCAGGATATTTTCATGGAGTACCTTTCCGGGCTGGGATACTGGGTGACCTGTCTCAGTGACCCGGTGGCTGCCCTGCATGAACTGCAGCAGCATCCGGAGCGCTTTGATCTGTTAATAACAGATATGACCATGCCCCTTATGACCGGGCGGCAGCTTGCAGAAAAAATACTGTCTCAATATCCTGATTTTCCAATAATTCTCTGCACCGGATTCAGTGTTGAAATTGACAGGGAACAGGCACTTTCCATTGGAATTCGGGAGTATATAGAAAAGCCTGTTGATTTTACCAGGCTTTCGGAGGCGATTATGAGGGTACTGGGGGCGGCCGATGAACGGAAAACTCAATAGCATTATGTTCCTCTTCTTCTGGGGATGTTTTCTCCTGTTTCCCCAACTCTGTTGCGGAGTACCGGAGAAAGTGAAGGTGAGCCTTATCACCATAGCCGGTGCAGGGGAGCATTTCTGGGGAAACACCATATCCATGGCGCAGGCAGCAGCTGATGATCTGGATATTGATCTAGAGGTGTTGTACGCCAATCGGAATCATATTAAAGCAATAGAACTTGCCAGGGAGGTCTGCAGGCGGAGAGAGAAGCCGGACTATCTCATTGTTGTCAGTGAAAAGAAAATTGGTGGTAAATCATTGGCACTGGCACAGAAAGCCGGAATTGATACCATGCTCTTTGGAAGTCTTACAGAGGATGAAGAGCAGCGCTTTGGGCGGCCGCGGCAGCAGCTGAGCCACTGGATTGGCAGCCGTGCTGTAAATGAATTTGCCCTGGGGAGAGAGACGGCAGCAGCCCTTGTAAACCGAGGGTTTGAACAGGGCCTGACGGATGATGAAGGGTTTTTGAATATCATTGCCCTGGCCGGGGAAGATGCCACTTCCTATAGTGACGGGCGGGTTCGCGGGCTCCTTGATGCTCTTCAGGATGACCGGAAGACCCGCCTTCTTCAGGTGGTACCCACTGACTGGACCGAGGCTGACGGGTATCGGGTCACAGTGGGACTGTATCATCGCTATGAAAAACGGTTCGGAAGAAAAATCGGTGCTGTCTGGGCTGCAAACAGCCAGCTGGCACTTGGAGCGATCAGGGCCGGGAAAGAAATGGGCTTCACTGCCGGAGAGGATTTTGTGATATCCGCCATTGAATGGGAGGACGAGGCCCTTGACAGTGTTGCCGGTGGAGAACTTCTCACGGTGAATGGCGGCCGTTTTGCCGAGCTCGCCTTGATGCTGGTAATGCTCTATGATTATCATCATGGACTTGACTTTATGGATGATGGCGGTGAGGTCTCGGGAGGGTTATCACTAACCCGGAAGAATCTTGCAGAGTATCAGCAGCTGTTTGCTTCTGGAGACTGGCAGCAGATTGATTTCACACGTTTTTCAAAGGTTCTTTCTCCTGATGTTCACAACTATAGTCTTACTTTCAGCGAAATCATGGCACAGTTTGTACAGGAGCCAAAACAGTCCGATTAAGTTGTTTCCTCTCTGCTTTCCTCTTTTTTCCCTTCTTCCCATCGAAAATGCTCCCTTTGTGAAGTGAAGTGTCAAAAGTGTAACAAGTGTGACAAAAGGGAAGGGTTTTGTGGCGGTTGGTTGCACTCTCTGCTTGATGCCGGACAGGGATCAGTTCAACATGCTGAAGTGATGATCAAAAATGAAATTCCAGTTCTGGCACGATCTTCGCTATTCCTCCTGTGTGGGAAAACCGGTCAACAGGGCCGTAAAGAATTTGAAGATGTCAAATGGCTGTAAAAAAAACTATGAAGATCATTGATACAACGTTGAGGGAAGGGGAGCAGAGTCCCGGGATACAGTTCAACGTCGGCCTGAAAAAAAATATCCTGAAGGGTCTTGTTGAACTGGGAGTGGATGAGATTGAACTTGGTGTTGCCGCCAGGGAAGACAGTACTGTCGGTGATCTCAGCAGACATATCCGGGAAACCTATCCGGAACAGAGCTTCTCCCTGTGGTGTCGCTGCCACCGGGATGATATCGCATTTGGCGCATCCCTGAAACCCGGTTGCCTGGCTCTGTCCATTCCGGCGTCTGATCTGCACCTTGAGAAAAAACTTGGCAGAGACAGAGGATGGGCTGTGCGGCAGCTGAAAAAATCAGTGCATCAGGCACTGGATGCCGGGGTTCCCGGAGTTGCTGTCGGCCTCGAGGATGCCAGTCGTGCAGACCCGGCTTTTCTCCTGGAACTTGCCAGGACAGCCTGTGATTCCGGGGCCTTTCGTCTCCGGCTTGCAGACACCGTTGGTATTGCCACTCCTGCGGCGACCGGCCGGATGCTGGCCGGGCTGAAAGGGCTGAAAATCGAACTCGGCGTTCACTGTCATAATGATTTCGGCATGGCCACCGCCAACACCATAACCGCCTTTGAGCAGGGAGCTCTGTGGGGAGATGTCACCCTCCTTGGTCTTGGCGAGCGCACGGGTAACAGTCGCCTGGAGGAGGTAGTTGCCTGGCTGGTGCTGCAGGGTGGCTCTGAAAAGTATGACCTGCTGCACATGGCTGGATTGTGCAGGGAACTGTCCCGGGAGATCAGACGGGACATCGCCCCCTCACATCCCATAATCGGTTCTGAAATTTTTTGCTGTGAAACAGGAATTCACCTCCAGGGGATTCTGGCGGATCCTGCAACCTATGAACCTTTTGAGCCGGAAAGGGTTGGTGCCAGGCGATCCCTTCTGCTCGGTACCCAGACGGGGAGGCATGCCATTGCCGCTGTTTTTGATCGCCTGGGAATGGCTCGCCCCCGGGCATCCATGCTGAGAGAACTGACCAGACAGGTTCGGGTCATGGCAAAAAAGCAGGCCCATGTAAATGATCAGGATGTGCTTGCCCTGTTCAGAGGCCTTTTCCCCGTGCAGCCGTAAGCGATTACAGGCACCGGATGTCTGCTGGTGCCTCTGTTTCTTTTCTGCGGCAGCTGACAGGCTGCCCGAATCCCATTTCTCCTGAATATCCCGTTGTAGTCTTCCTGGTTTTCCTGGTGTTTATGTTGAAAATGTTAATATATTACCCTGTAATTGATGATAATGTTGGTTTGTGTCTCAATAATTGACATTATCGTTGGTTTTGTGTAAGGTTCTCCATATACTGATACAGGAGAGCTTTGCCATGGATGCAACGGATATAACAATTATTAAAGAACTCAGGGACGGGCGCAGGTCATTTAAGGCCATTGCCAGGGATCTCGGTCTTGCCGAGGGCACGGTGCGCAGCCGGGTGAAGAAGCTTCGCAGTGACGGTGTCCTTGATATAAGCGGCCTGGTGGATCCCCAGGCACTGCCCGACCATTCGGTGGTGATGATCGGAATTCGGGTGAAAGATATGGATCTTGTGAAAAAAGCACAGGAGTTCAGCGAGTTGCGAGGAGTTATCTCGGTGGCTGTGGTCACCGGACGTTTTGACCTTATTCTCACCGTGATGTTGAAAAAGGGCTTCGGAATTCTTGAGTTTTATACGGAAGAGGCCTCTAAAATCGATAAAGTACAGTCTGTG
>JAMOMO010000087.1 GCA_027067035.1 Desulfobulbaceae bacterium | reverse complement strand
TGATCCGGTGGGGCAGCTGCTGAGACAGGCCCCGCATTCAACACAGAGGTGATGGTTTATCTCTATACCGTTTCTGTTTCGGGTGATGGCGTCATGCCGGCACACATCCACACAGGCCGTACACCCGGTCTGTAAACGGGGACTGTACTGGCAGACGGATGCGCTCCATTCAATGATCTCTTCCACCTCAGCTGCATAGATGGTCTTAAAAAATGAGCTGAGGGATGCCTCTGTATACATGTTTCCGGCATGCTGCGGTAAATCCGCCTCCGCCCTGTCAAGAAGGAGCAGGGCCGGTGTTGTCAGCTCCCGTTTTTCCACTGCGTGGAGGTCGATGGCATCCTGGCTGCAGCTGGCAAGACATTCGTTGCAGGAGCTGCAGCGTGTGAAATCAATAAAGAGCTGCTTGCTGATACATTTTTCCGGGCAGGCTGCACCGCAGGCACCACAGTAACAGCAGCTGTCGGCATCAATGGGTCGCCTCACAGTAAAGTTGAGTCTGTAGCCTTCCGGAAATTCTCCGACATGGAGGTCCATGGCCGTTGTCAGGTCAGGCGCGTAGCCGTCAGTGAGCAGGGGGAAGATCTGCAGCAGGGCGTCGTAGGTGTTAAGGAAGCTGCGCAGGCTCTCGGGCCTGCTGCCAAGGACTGCGATGCGCCTGTCCGCCTCCATGGTGTATGATCTGAATGACTGACTGTTGTACCGGCACAGTTCGGCTTCGGCAAGGAGCCTCATGGAGTTGTCGTCCAGGTCTGTGAGGTCGCCGTTGAGCTGCAGGCTCACTGAGAGAGGAAATGGTGAGTCGGGAGAGTCTGCAGGAAAGCCGCCTGCAAGGAGAATGTTTGTATCCTGAAGCTGTTCGGTGCTGATGCCGTGTTCCGGATGTGCCGAACAGGGCATTGAGAAAAACTCTGCAGATGCCCCTTTGCCAGAAGAGAGAAAGTACCCGGAGTAATTACTCATTTATTATTCTTCCTGTTGGATAAATGCGGGACGTTTGCAAAATTATAAATTATCCATATAGTGTATCCGGTATCAGGACCTGAGTCAAAGCCTTAGTGTTTCAGGAGATGCTCATTTCAGCTCTGTCACAGATAGAACAAGATAACATTATTCCCTTAACTCTTTATGAATATAGCAAAAAGTGCAACACCCGAGAAGATAAAAAAGCTGCAGGAAATGGCACAGGTGAAATATCATCGCTGCCGCAAGCGTTATGATCTGGCCTTGGCTGAGTGGCAGGAATGTCAGAAACCCTATTCCATTGCTGATAACCTGAGGCAGTATGAGGTGACAGCCAGGATCCTCCGGGGAGAACTTGAAAAGCAGATGGAAATAGTTCGTAAGCTGCAGAAAAAACTGGACAGGGTGCTGCAGGCCATGGATACTTTGAAAAATAGTCCGGAGCAGGTTAGCATGCTCCATGCTGAAGAAATTGAAGCGGCACGGGAACGGATGGAAGAGGCACGGGAGGAGCTTATGACGGCAGAAAAACGCTGTGCTGAGCTGGAGACCTATTTTGATCCCGGCTGATATTTGAGTCTGTGTTGTTTGAAAAAGTGCTGCTGAGAGGCGGGAAAGAGAAAATCAAAAAGAATCTGGTACATAAATTTGGAAGATATTGACAGCTCAGTCACCCTGAAACAGAAGACCATAGTCATCAGCGCCGATGGGCGTAAAGAGAGGGAAGAGATCCTGGCCATTGAAGTACCCTATAAAGTGGCCTTGAATGATGAGGAGATCGGGGCCTCAATGGTTCTGGCCACCGGCCTTGAGGAGTTTGGAGCAGGCTTTCTCTTCGGTCAGGGCTACGTGACAAAACCGGGCCAGGTGCGTGAGGTGTATGTTTGTCCCGACGGAAGAATATCGGTACACGCCGATGTGGAGGAGGGCAGTGAGCCCAAAGAGGTGATCATTACCTCCGGCTGCGGCGGTACAGGAAAAATATCCAGGGAGATGCTGGAAGGGGCCTTTGACCCGCTCCATGAGTGCAGCATCAGCCTCGATGAGGTGAACCGTTTTATCCGTGAAATGCTGCAGCGTTCGCCGTTGGGACCGGCCACTCACTGTGTCCATGGCTGCGGCCTCTGGGCAGATGGGCGTCTCCAGGGATTTTATGAGGATGTGGGGCGTCATAATGCTGTGGATAAGGTGATCGGGGCGATTCTGATGGAGAAAATTCCCGCCCGCGGTGCGGTTTATACCACCGGTCGTCTGACATCGGACATGGTGCTGAAATGCGCACGTATCGGTATACCCATCGTGATGTCAAGAACTTCACCCTCATCTCTTGGGCTGGCAATTGCCAGAAGGGCCGGGGTGACCCTCATCGGCTATGCCAGGCCCGGCCGGCTGAATGTCTTCAATGCCCCCGAACGGGTTATTATCTGACTCCTCAGCTTTTGCGCACAACGAGAGTGGAGAAGTAGTGCAGTTCCATCCCCAGAGTTGATTTCAGATCATGGTGTACCCGCTGGTTTTCCATGCTGGTCCGTTCCACAAGTACTGCTTTGTCAAGAAGGTTCAGCTCTTCAAGCAGTGGCACCATGCGGTCCATGGCCTTGTAGACCTTCATGAAAACAACGGATTCAAACTGCTGCAGGATCTCTTTTATCTTCTCACTTTCAAAGATGGCCGGAATCACGGCCACCCGGTCATCTCCAAGACAGATCGGGGTGTTGGCCGCAGCTGCAGTGGCGCCGATGGCGGATATGCCGGGGATGACCTTTATGGATGCATCCGGGTTCTGCTGCAGCAGGGTCTCGTATACATAGAACCCGGTGCAGTAGATGGCGGGGTCACCGAGGGTGGGCAGGGCCACATCATTTCCGGCCTCCAGCTGTTCATTGATGAGCCTTGCGGCATCATCCCAGGCTCGCTGTACTTCAGGATCAGGGCTTTCTCCCATGTGGATCTTCTTCATGGGGAAGTGGTGGATCAGGATTGTTTTGTCTTGCGGGTCAACGGAGCCGCTGGCAATGGAGAGGGCGGTTGAGTTACCGTCCTTCTGGGCAGCCGGAGTGAGCCAGACGGGGCAGTCCCGCAGAACCCGCATGGCTTTCAGGGTTATCAGTTCCGGGTCACCGGGACCAACTCCCACTATATGAAATGTTCCTTTCATGACGATCGTAAAAAAACCTGTTGTTGAAGGTGAGCAATCCGGGCAAAAAAAATCCCCGGACCAAAATAATTGATCCGGGGATGCCCTTTTCCCTCGAATGACCACATCTCTCCTTGTCCACGGGAGATCTGTATGGTGAGTAAGTGTTCTTTCAGACAGGTCTTCTGACTCCCGGATCATCCTAGAAGTTACGCCTTCCCGACCTTGCGGCCAGTGGCATGAATGTAACGTTCGTCCCCGGTTACAGCGGCGGGCCCGTTCCGGATTCACACCGGATTCCCATTTAAGCTCTTAAAAGAGCGCCTGATAGTAACGCGGCAACCATAACCGGAAAGAAAACATCCGTCAACTCTGGAGGAGCAGCTTTACGCTAAAAGTGGGAAGGATTACTGTCTGGCTGTCCCTAAGGGAACGGCTGCCTGCTGATCTGCCTTGAGAAGCTGGTAATCTGCCGGGTTGTCAATGTCAAAGACCACACCCCTGTCA
>JAMOMO010000086.1 GCA_027067035.1 Desulfobulbaceae bacterium | reverse complement strand
TATACGTTAGGTGCTTTTTTTTGGTCACAAACAGTGCTGACCCCACCGGTCTTCAACAATGCCGCGCTCCCCTTCATCCACTCCGGGAGGACAGATCCCTGACAAAAATATCCGAACCTAGTTACTTCCCTCGGAAAAGGGCATTTCCTTTTCCACGGCAGAGTCCTTCTGCTTTTCAAGCTTGCGCTGCTTTTTTTCCTCTTTCTTCTTTTTCTTCGCCAGTTCTTTCTGACGCTTCTCGTAAGAATAATTTGTTCTTGCCAAAGTGTTTATCCCGGTAGTAGTTTACGTGTTGAGCAAAATCACGAAAAAAAAAGACCCCGCTCAATGCGGGGTCTTTTTTCTCCTGTCACAACAGCTTCTTACTGTTTGACAACGTTCTCTGCGGCTGGTCCTTTGGGGCCATCAACAATATCAAAGCTCACCCGTGCACCTTCGTCAAGAGATTTGAAGCCATCTCCCTGAATTGCCGAATGATGAACAAAGACATCCTTGCCACCCTCTTCTTCAATAAAACCAAAACCTTTTGCATCATTAAACCATTTAACTGTTCCTTCTGACATACTGTACTACTCCTTTGTGCTGGTTCACTGAAGAACCTTTTCGTTATTGAACCGGATCGATACAACACGACCCGACAACAGTTTTGTTATCAAAACTGAATTAAAACTGAATTCGCTGCGGTTCGCCTCGGGCGAAGATATTCTCCACCGCCCGGAGGATGGCCGCTCTTTTCTCCCTCAGGAAACCGGGGCCAGGGCCGCGAGGTGAGCCTCTTTTTTATACACCAGTTTTTTTCCCAGAGAACGCTCAAGGGCTCTGGTCATTTTGTGATCATCCGGTGTTGCAAAGGTGAAAGCCGCACCGGTACAACTGGCCCGCCCTGTACGTCCGGTACGGTGCGTGTAGGTTTCCGGTGTTGCCGGCATATCAAAGTTGATAACGTGGGAAATCCCTGAAACATCGATACCACGGGCGGCGATATCAGTGGCCACCAGAATATTATAGGTACCGCTCTTGAATCCGTCCAGAGCCAGCTGCCGTTTCTGCTGTGACAGGTTGCCTTGAAGGGAAGTTGCCCTGCAACCTGTTTTCTGAAGCTGGAAGGCAAGGTTTTTGGCCTTGTGCTTCGTTCTGGTGAAAACGATAGCCGTTGTTATCTCTTTGTCCTGCAGAATCTTTTTGAGCAGGTTACCCTTGTTTCGTTGTTCAACCTGGTAAAACGAGTGTGAGATCGATGCCGTCGGCTTGCTGTGATTTATCTGTACAGTAACCGGATCAGTGAGGATATCCTCTGCCAGAGAACGGATCTCTTTAGGCATGGTGGCAGAAAAGACCAGGGTCTGACGCTGTCTTGGCAGTTTACTCAGGATCCTCCGGATGTCCGGAAGAAAGCCGTGATCAAACATATGGTCGGCCTCATCAAGTATCAGCATCTCCACTGTGGAGAGATCAATGGCCTTCATGTTCACCAGGTCCAGAAGACGCCCGGGACACGCCACTACAATCTCGGCCCCCCTTCGGATCGTATTTATCTGGGACTGCTTGCTGACGCCGCCATAAATTACCATACTGCGCAGATCTGTCTTCTGCGCCATTTTACCTGTGTAACGATGGGTCTGTTCGGCAAGTTCCCGGGTAGGAGCTATGATCAAAGCCCGGACTTTTCCCTTTGGGCCGCCATGAAGCCGCTGCAGGAGCGGAAGAACAAAGGCTGCGGTTTTGCCTGTTCCGGTCTGGGCCAGGCCGAGAAGATCACGACCGGCAAGAACCGGAGGAATGGACTGCTTCTGGATGGGACTTGGTGATACATAGCCGCTACTTTCAAGGGCAGCCTGGATCTGGGGGTGAAACTGAAATTCTGTAAAACTCATTAAAACTCCTTCTGGAAAACAGATAAGTACATGAAAGGTAAATCATTTTATCTTGCCAGTACTCTATAATGCAGCTTATATGCTGCCGGTGTATCGCTGCTTAATTGCTCTAAAGAGCCACACACCTGTAAACTTTTATGTGGATATCGTTTTTGAATGCTTTTCAGATGGCCCGGACCGGAGGAAGATTTTACTGCACCAACTCAGTGATGGTGCCGGGCTATGGCTGCAGTCATGCGGTTTTATTCCATATATTCCTTGGACAACCAGCAATTAATTTCTACGACAACAAATGATGAACGAAGAGAACAACTCAGGCGGGAAAACGCGAAACGACATGCTTCTATTCAGAACACAATTCAAATAACTTTCATAGAATACCCCATGGAATATTTTTTGCAAGCAAAAAACACACTGCACCGGCGATTGTTCAAACAGGGCAGTCAACAGTCAGGCATAACTGTGATGTTTCCCAAAATATGTAAACAGACTCTGCAGCATATGTTTTTGAGCAGAACCCAGCGGTTCAAAACGGATACCATAGTAGTAATATCCTGAGCGCTCCTCTGCCCGGACAACCACTCCGGCAACAGAGAGTTCTCCCCCTCTCACATCCTTGCCATCCGTGGGGATATGAATTGTGAGCTGCAGTGAGGCGTCACGCTGAAGCTGCCTGTTGGACTTCAGATTCATCCCGCTCATACTCACATCCTGACTCACCCCCACCCCGTGGACATCCCCCTGATCCAGTACAACGGAAACCTTCACCCTGCTTTCGATACGGGGGTCATCCCGCCGTTCACCATCTTCGCGATGAACCGCACGCTCCGGGTCTGTTGTAAACCCGCTCAAGGTCTCATTGAGGCGTTCTGAAACAATATGGAGATCATTGGCAACCATCGTGGTTTCCTGAGACTTTGTCGTAGAGCGTTTGAGAACCTCAAAAAGATCATCCAGTTTCCGGTGAAGCTGAAGCAGCTGCTCAGCCTGCTGACCATTAAACTCAGCAATCCGTCCGGTGCTCTCGGTCGCATTCTGCACTCCGGCTTTCATGACCTCAAAGACCTCCACGGTTGCTTCAGACTGCCCCTGAGAGTGGTTCACCTGTTCCACCACCTGCTGCATCGAATCGACAGAGCCTTCCACCTGCCGGGTAAGACGATTGATCAGGCTGGTTATCTCCGTGGTGGATCCCGCTGTCTGACGTGCAAGCTCCTTGATCTCATTGGCAACAACAGCAAAGCCTTTTCCGGACTCCCCGGCTCTTGCGGCTTCAATGGTGGCATTCAGGGCCAGAAGATTGGTCTGATCCGCTATGTTTTCTATCGACTCTATTATCTTATGTATCTGTACTGTGGCCGATTTCAGTTCCTCCATCTGTTTTGCGGTGCTGTTAACACTTTCCACTGTTTCAGCCAGCTCCTCTATATTCCTGAAGACAACCTCCACCCCCTGCTGCGCATGTTTTTCAGTCTCCTCCACATTGAGACGCGTCTGTTCCACATGCTCACTCACTGTTTCAGAAATATGCTGCAACGATTCCACTGCCAGAATAACCTGCCCCGAACTCTCCTGTTCACGTGAACTTGTGCTGGCAATATCTTCAGAAATAGTGGCAACCTGATCAGACGAGATGGACATCTGTCTGCTGTTGCGCTGTACGGTAACTATAACTTCACTCAGGGCCGCACGCATTTCATCCACATTGTGCTGCAGTGCCCCAAGCTCATTGTCAG
>JAMOMO010000085.1 GCA_027067035.1 Desulfobulbaceae bacterium | reverse complement strand
CACGTTTTGCCCGGAAAAGGACAAGGTCTTCAACTGACTGTGTCATTCCCATGGCACGTAAATCCTCTTCACCAAAACTTGTCAGTACAGTGACCGCAAGCAACTGCAGATCTCCCCGCGCCTCCATGGCTGCCCGGATAATTGCATCGTTTCCATGAATTGTGGCAAGGGAGACCCCTCTGTTGTTGACCTGCTCCACTGCCAGTTTAACAGTCTCAGGGATATCAAAAAACTTGAGATCAAGCATCACCTTATGACCACGGTCAAGGATCCAGTCCACCACCTCAAAATAGCTCGCCATAAAGAGCTGCAATCCCACCTTGAAATACCCGGTTCCTGATTCACAGCGTTTTACCATCTCTTTAGCAGGCTCAGGATTATCCACATCCAGTGCCACAATTATCCGTTCACGTATCGCAATCTCTTTTGTTGTCATAACCTTTTTCCCCTGAAACAGTTTCTATTCCTACCGGGCAGTCTTCCATTCAGCCTCTTCTTGTTTTCAACTTCAGCCCACGGCACCCCTGACTATCTCAGAATCAAAATAGTTCACCGCCATTCCGGCATCAACAACCACTGTCTGTGCAGTTATTCCAGAAGCTCGGGGAGAGAGGAGAAACGCAGCAAGATCTGCAGCCTCCCGTGTCTTAAGCGCTTTTTTCCGCAATATTGCCTTCTCCGCATAGAGGTAGGAATCAATGTAGCCGGGAATTCCAGCCGAAGCCGATGTTTTCAGCAGACTCGGGGCCACCGCATTAAACCGTACCTCCGAAAAAGATGAAAATGACTTTGCAAGAAAGCAGACTGATGAGTTGAGAGCCGCCTTGATGGGCGCCATGTATCCATAGTTTTCTGCTGCCATGGAGGTGGTTGAAATGGAAATGGTCACTGCAGAGGCATCCCTTTCAAACAGTTCCTTAAAATGATTGCAGATGGATATAAAGGAAAAGCAGGAGATATCAAAGGCCTGAAGAAAATCCTTCTTCACTGTTCCGTGGAACGGTGTCAATCCCTCAGAATAATTGGCATAGGCTATGGAGTGGACAAGTCCTGCAATACGCCCGCCATCCACCTCATTCACCGCCTCTCCAATCTCACGGCGAACCCGGATGATATTCTTTTCATCTTCCACATCACAGAGAAACACCTGTGAATCCGGAAAGAGCTTCCTTGCCGCCACTGCCCTCTCTTCCGAACGTACCACATGGATAACAGTGGCACCCTCGTCAACCAGGACCCTGGCAATGGCTGCAGCCACCGATTTTTTATTGGCCAGCCCGAACACCACAAATATTTTTTCCTCAATCTGTAAAAAACCCATTGGCTCCTCTTCACCTTTTTTCCTGTACAAAGAATCCTTAGCGGAATCCGTGAGCGGCCCGGACAGCACATCCTGTTCCATTTAAGGGAAGTGCTACAATCAAATGCACTCTCCTCTTGAGTAACGGATTTCTGTCACGGATTCCGGCTGCTCTCAAAGATACACCAGCCATGGAACAAAATCACTCAAATCTGTGCTTTGCCTGATGCGGTATTGCAAAAAGAATGGTATCAAAACAGATCATAGTCTATCACAACACACACCATAAACCAGAAGTGATCATGCCAGAATATATCATAGGAATCGACACCGGCGGCACCTGCACCGACGCCATACTCCTTGACATTGCCGACAGAAGTGTTGTGGCCAGTGCCAAGGTTGCCACCATCCATCACCGTCTTGCAGACTCCATCGGCAACGCCCTGAACTGTCTCCTTGAAAAATCCGCTGTCAACAAGGATGATATCAGCAGCCTGAGCCTCTCCACCACCCTGGCCACCAATGCCGTAATCGAAAATAAAGGGGCCCGGGTGGCCGCCTTTATCATCGGTTATGTAAAACATTTCAGACTCCCCATCACCGCCACCATTTTCGTCAAAGGGGGGCATGGTATCAGCGGCGAGGAAGAGGAGGCGCTGGATATTGACAATATTGTGGATACCATCCAGGGACTGCGAAACGATGTTGATGCCTACGCCATCTGTTCAGCGATGTCCATGACAAACCCCAGCCATGAACTGGTGACGGAAAAGGCCATCTCCATGCTGGACCCCAAGCCGGTCTTCTGCTCTCACAGAGTAAGCCAGCATACCGGCATGCAGGAACGCGCTGCAACGGCAGCACTCCACGCCAAACTCATGCCCCTGATGCAGGACTTCATCGCAGGTGTTCAAACGGCCCTGCTCAAGACTGACATTCACTGCCCGGTGACTCTCATCACCGGGAACGGGACCCGGATTTCCATGGAAGATACGGTAGAACAGGCCGGCATAACCATTGCCAGCGGCCCTGCCTGTACCGCCGGATTCGGTGCTGCCCAGGACATTGACTTAGCCCTTGTTGTGGATGTCGGCGGCACAACAACCGACATTGCCATGATAGAAGATGGTGAGATGGTTATCTCTTCGAACGGCTGCCAGATCGGTCGCTGGCAGACCCATGTTGAAGCCGTGGATATGTTCACCGGCGGTATCGGTGGAGACAGTCATGTGCAGCTGGATGCCACTGGGAAAATCAGTCTGGGTCCCGGCAGGGTCATTCCTCTTTCCATGGCCAGTGGTTTTCCCGGAAGTGACAGCTGGCTTGGCGCAGAACTTAAATCCAAATGTATCTCCCTGCTCCCTGAATTCGATCATCTCAAAGAAGATGATCCCGTTCTCTATGCGCTGGGAGCCGGCCCGTCCACTGCAGACTCGATTCGCCAGCGCACAGGTTTTTCAGGGGTACCACTTGAGAAACGTCTGGAGCAGCTCTCCCGCAACCAGCGCATCATCGAAACCGGTTTTACTCCCACTGATGCCCTCCATGTACTGGGAGAGACGGATATTGGTGACCGGGCAAAGGCCGAAGAGGGCGCAACGGTTCTTGGAGCACTTCTTGATATGGACAAGATCAGTTTCTGTGAAAAAATCATATCAATGACAGAGGATCGTATCGAAAACCTCCTCATCGACTACGTCATTCATCGCTACTGGGGAAAATCGCTCACCGGTTTTATTGCAACGAGAAATGACCATCCGGTGCTCGGAGTAACATTCAGCATGAAGATCCCGCTTATCGGCATTGGAGCTGCAGCACCCTACTTTTTACCCAGGGTTGCCGCCCGCCTGGGTACCAGTGTCACTTTTCCTGAAAATGCAGCAGTTGGAAACGGTGTGGGAGCAGCACTGCTCGGCCTCAGCTGAGGCCTCATAAAATTTCGTCACTCTCTCCTCCACGGTAATTCTGACGTGGCCGGACGGCCATGACCCGGAAGCGTCTCGATACCGTTTTATAGGTGCGAAACTGGTTCCCCGGAACAAAATTAAAACCAGACACTTCCGCATCGTTGACACACTCTCTGCTCCAGACATCCGCCGGTCCCCTCTGAAAAAGAGGAGTAATACGATCCCCCTGCTTATTCATCCTGTAGAGGCTCCGCAACTCCTCCAGGTCAGGCAGGCGCCACCGCCCTCCGCCAACGGTCAAATTGTTCACCCACTCCGCAGCTTCTATCCAGCTGGTATCCTCATCAGGGCCACAGATCCATTCTAGCGCCAGATAGCAGTCGCAGACAATACCATTATCATACAGGGCATACCGTCC